>NZ_DDNS01000035.1:94048-106535 GCF_002341255.1 Psychrobacter sp. UBA2514 | reverse complement strand
TTTTAATATTGATTGACTATATAAAGCCCTATATGCAATGACGGTAATTAACACAGATTGATAAACATAAATAGATAAACCAAACCTATAAAAAGGACGAAGGACAATGTCAAACTCCCTCAGTATCGCAAAAGAGCGCATTAGCCAGATAAGCGATATTGCTACCAGTTATGTACAAAAAGACAAATCGCTATTTGATCATTTTATCCATAGCTACTATGAGCCGCTGCATGAAGAAACTGCAGAGGCGATCAGTAATGCTGATTTGGCGGGCATGGCGCTACATCACTTTACATTGCTCAAAGCCTATGATTGCAGCAAACCACAACTGGCAGTATTGAATCCCTTAGCAGAAGAGCAGCACTTTCATAGCTCGCACACGGTCATTCAGATCGTGGCATATGATAGACCATTTTTAGTCGATACGATCTTGATGAGCCTTGAAGCTGAAGGTATCGATGTGCATCGTACTTACAATATCATCGTAAGTGTTAAACGCGATGAGGACGGCCAGATTACTTATGTTGAAGGCGCACATGAAAGTGCCACTTCTCATATGTCGTTGATTCATTGTGAAATTGCTTATCAAGATAATGAAAGCTTGGAAGCATTACAACAAATGCTTATGTCTAAAATTGACACGCTTGATACCGTCGTTGGCGACTGGAAACAAATGCGTGCGCAGTTAAATGACATTAAAGCTGAACTGTCTAGCAAACCACTGCCAGAAGTGTTCTACTCACAACAAGAAATCCAAGCATTTTTAGATTGGATATTAGATGACCACTTTATCTTCTTAGGTTATCGCGAGTACCGTTTAGAAGGCGGTCACGAAAACGAAGTCACCGAACCTACTAATTTGGATTTATTTGCCATTGGTAATAGCGGTCTTGGTCTATTGCGCGGTTCAGAAGAAGACAAGATATCAGAAAGCTTCAATCAACTGCCTAAAGGGCTAAAACAATTATTAACTGAGCCGCGCGTGTTGATGCTGTCTAAATCAAGCCGTGTATCTCCGATACATCGCTCGGTATATATGGACTTTTTGGGTATCCATAAGTTCGATGATAATGGTAAATTGATTGGTGAGTATCGCTTTATCGGTTTGCTGACATCGCAAGCGTATCAGCTTACCGTACAGCAAATACCGCTACTACGCGAAAAGGCCAACCAGATTATGGCCATGGCAGAATTGCCACGTGATGGTCATGCTCATCATAAATTGATGCATGTGATTAATACCTTGCCACGTGATGATCTGTTCCAAGCCAGCGTCGAAGAGCTGTACCCAATTGTCTCAGGTATTAGCCAATTACAAGACAAAAAGAGCTTACGCTTATTTAGCCGTATCGACCATTACCAACGTTTTGTCTCGTGCTTAGTTTATATTCCACGTGATAAGTTCAACACTGAGCTACGCATCAAAGTACAAAACGTTCTAAAAGATGCTTATAACGGTTTGTCTTCAGGTTTTACCACTGAATTCAATGAATCTGCGCACGCCCGCGTCCATGTCCATGTGCGCACAGTGCCAGGTCAAGTGAATGACGTTAATATCGCGACACTTGAAGCCAAATTGTCAGCACTTATGCAGTCATGGGATGATAATTATCAAAAAATGCTACTCGATAATGTGGGTGAGCAACAAGCCAACGCTTTGACTCGTCGCTTTTTAGACTATATTCCTGCTGCGTACCAAGAGCGTTTTGATGCTCGTACCGCAGTCGAAGATACGAAGCGTCTGGCGGGACTGACCGCAGAAAACCCAATGATTTGGCATTTATACCAGTCGACAGGCGATGCACGTAACCAACTTCACCTAAAGCTATACGGTCGCGAGCAGCCTGTTATCCTATCAAAAGTGCTACCAATACTTGAAAACTTTGGTGTATCGGTTATCTCAGCACAAACTTATGAGTTTGATTTGCCAGAGCAGCCTATCTGGATGCAAGAGTACGAGCTGACGCTAGAGCATGTCGATACGGTCAATATGCAAGTCGTGCGTGGTCAGTTCGAAGACAGCCTCAAGCAAATTTGGGCAGGCCGTGTTGAGAGCGATTCGTTCAATGAGTTGGTACTAACGACCAAGCTCGACACTTACGATGTCGTCGTATTACGTGCGCTGTCTCGCTATATGCTACAAGCTCGTGCGCCATTCTCTAGCGCCTATATCCAACAAACTGTCGTTAAAAACAGTGATATCAGTGTGGCATTGGGCAGCTTGTTTGATGCGCGCATGAACCCTGAATATAGTGATGAGACGCGCCAAGAAAAAACAACGAAAATTCAAGAGAAAATCACCGCTGCGTTAGCAGATGTCGATAGCCTAGACGAAGATCGTATCTTGCGCTGGTACTTGGATCTGATTAATGCGATGGTACGTACCAACTTCTATCAAGTAGATAGCGACGGTCAACGCAAAGATCGTTTGTCGTTTAAGTTCTTGGCAGCAGACATTCCAAATCTGCCCAAGCCAAAGCCAATGTTTGAGATATTTGTCTATTCACCGCGCGTTGAAGCGGTGCATCTACGTGGTGGCAAAGTCGCCCGTGGTGGTCTGCGCTGGTCAGATCGTATGGAAGATTTCCGTACCGAAGTGCTTGGCCTCGTCAAAGCACAGATGGTCAAAAATGCCGTCATCGTCCCTGTTGGCTCTAAGGGCGGCTTTATTGTCAAAACCAAAAGCATGGCTGATGGCCGTGAAGCGTTCCAAGCAGAAGGCATTGCCTGCTATCAGACATTCCTACGCGGTATGCTCGATGTGACTGACAATATCGTTGATGGCAACATCGTCCCGCCAGCCAACACAGTACGTCATGATGAAGATGATCCGTACTTGGTTGTCGCAGCGGACAAAGGCACAGCGACTTTCTCTGATATCGCCAATGCGCTCGCAGCAGAGTACAACTTCTGGCTGGATGATGCCTTTGCTTCAGGTGGTTCAGTAGGTTATGACCATAAAGCAATGGGTATTACAGCGCGCGGTGGTTGGGAGTCGGTCAAACGTCACTTCCGTATGCGCGGTATGGATATCCAAAACCGTGATGACTTTACCGTGGTCGGTATTGGTGACATGAGTGGGGATGTATTCGGTAATGGTATGCTGCTCTCAACGCATACTAAGCTCGTTGCTGCCTTTAACCACCTGCATATTTTTATTGATCCTAATCCAGACACGGCGGCCTCATACGCGGAACGCGCACGCTTGTTTGAGCTACCGCGCTCATCATGGGCAGATTATAACGACTCCTTAATCAGTCAAGGTGGTGGGATATTCTCACGCCAAGACAAGACTATCGCTATCAGTCCTGAGATGAAATCGCTCTTTGATATCAGTGCAGACAGCCTTGCACCGAACGATTTGATCAGTGCGTTATTACGTGCACCTGTCGATCTCATCTGGAATGGTGGTATCGGTACGTATGTCAAAAGTGCAAATGAGACGCATGCCGATGTTGGCGATCGTGCCAATGATTCGCTACGTATCGATGGTAATGAGCTGCGCGCAGCTATCGTTGGTGAAGGTGGTAACTTAGGTCTAACCCAGCAAGGTCGTATCGAATACGCTCAAACGGGCGGACGCATATATACAGATGCCATCGATAATTCAGGCGGTGTAAACTGCTCGGATCATGAAGTCAATATCAAAATCTTACTTGGCAAAGTGGTCGAGCAAGGCGATATGACGCTGAAGCAGCGTAATGAATTGCTTGAGAGTATGACTGACACCGTAGCAGAATTGGTACTACGTCAGAACTACTTGCAACCACAAGCCATTGAGCTGAGTCATATTCGCGCCGCAGCCAATCTAAGCGATCATCAGCGCTTCATCCAAATGCTAGAGAGTGAAGGGCGCCTGGATCGTGCGATTGAGTATCTACCATCAGACGAAGAGATTACGAAGCGTCAAAAAGCAGATACTGGTCTGACCAACCCTGAGCTCGCAGTCGTCTTGGCTTATGGCAAAATGTGGGTCTATGACAATCTATTATCATCTGATTTACCAGATGATCCGTACTTCATTAACGAGCTACGCAAATATTTCCCAGATGAGCTTGCGTCACGCTTTTTTGATGAAATGACTGAGCACCGCTTGCATCGTGAAATCATCAGCACTTACTTGACCAACAGTGTGGTCAACCGCTTAGGTATTGAAGCGTTATTCCGTCTGTTTGAGGAAACCGATCAATCACTAGCGACTATCGTGCGTGGTTATGCGATTAGCCGTGATGTATTCAACGTATCGCGCGCTTGGCAAGCATTGGAAGCATTGGATAACCAAGTTGAAGCAACACTACTTCTGAATCTTGAGCTGCGTCTACGTGATGCGCTTGAGCGCGGTGTGGTCTGGTTCATCAATGCCTTTGGTCAAAACTTGCAAGTTGCTGATATGATTAGCCGCTTTAGCGATAGTGTTGAAAAACTGACTAAGCCAAGTGGTTTTATCGAGCAGCAGTTTGCCCAATATTTGCAAGAAGACACCGAGCGTTTGATGCAAAAAGATCTGTCTGACAACGATGCTACCTTATTTGCGATGCTACCGTATCATGTCGATGCGCTTGATGCTGCATTGCTGGCTGAGCAATATGAGCGTCCTGTTGATGAGATTGCAACCCTATACTTTGAAGCCTATCAAGTGTTGCAGTTAGATTGGATGATGGACAATATTGCCAATTTACCACAGCAAGACTACTGGGATCGCCGTGCACGCCATGCGTTAGTGAACGAGTTGTCACGTAGCTTGCGCCTACTAATGGATGCGGTACTGTCTAAACCAGATGCCAAGCAGGCATTTAGTGAATGGAAAGCAAGACACGTCGATCAGCTTGCAGCAGTCACGACAGAGATGAATAAGTTAGATGAGCTGCATAGCAACGATGAAGAAGGTCAAATTGGTCTGTCAACGCTGTCAGTATTGATGAGTGAGCTGAGTGGTTTAGTCACTAAATAATCAGTTACTCATTAAGAAATAAATATCTGTAAGTTCAAAAAAACCACCGTTCTTAATGTTCGGTGGTCTTTTATTGTCTAAACAAAATCGTTTAATCGAAAGTAGAGTAGAAAGTAGCAAACTGACTAGCTTAAATTACGAGGCTTTTTCACTGACAACTTTGTGACATCCTTGACCACTAATTCGGCTAAAGCCGCCCGAGAGCTTTTCGACCTTAATTTGGGTTAAGATACGATCTTTTAGCGTCTGTACATGGGAGATTACCCCGATTAATTTTCCTTCTTGCTGCAAATTGGTCAGTGTATCTAGCGCAATATCCAAAGACTCTTCATCCAAGGTACCAAAACCTTCATCCAAAAATAGCGAGTCTACGCGAATATTTTGGCTGGCCATTTGTGATAGTCCTAGTGCCAGAGCAAGGCTAATAATAAAGCCTTCACCGCCTGAGAGATTTTTGGTACTACGAATCTCACCGCCTTGATAGTCATCCATGACGTTGAGCTCAAGGGGGTTGCCATCATCACGAACCAGCAGGTAGCGATTGCTCATCTTTTGCAGCTGAGTATTTGCATGACTGATCATAATGTCAAAGGTAAGTCCTTGAGCAAAGGTACGAAACTTCTTTCCACTATTTGAGCCGATCAAATCATTTAACTGTCGCCACACTTGTAACTTATCTTTTTGGGCATTGATGGCATTAATCTGTGCCTGTTGCGTGCTTTTCTTATCCTCATTGTCTCGTAACTGCTGACTGATTGCACCAATTGACTCAATGCAGCTATTAAACTTCTCTTGGACTTGCGCTTGCTGCTGGATAAGCGTTTCTTTATCGTCTGTTGTCAGCGGATTAGCTTGCTTATCTTCTAATGCTTTCTCGGTTTCATTCAATAAGGATTGCGCTTGCTTGAGTGCATAATCAATATGTTCTTGCTGCTGTTTGAGTGCATTACGCTCATCCATAGGCAAGCGCGCCGCCAAAAATTCTGCTTCCGTATCAAAGCTGGAGGAGGCAAGTGCCGTTTGGAACTGGTTTTCTAGAACCTGCACGGTATCAGCTGCTGCTTTGATTTGCTGGGTGATCTGCTCTCGTTGGTCTTTTAGCTGCTTGAGCGTGTATTCAGCACTGTCTAGTTGTCTTTGGGCAACGGACTGATCGGTTTTCGCTTGTTCTAATGCCGCGCGCAAACGCTGCTCTTCTGCATCGGGATCTTTGTCGGCGAAGACATTGATTCTGTGTGTTTGTAGCTGCTCAAGCGCCTTTATTTTTTCAATCACGAGTTGAACCAGACTATCAAGCTCCTGTTGGTCTTTATCCAACTGGGTTTGTTTGGTATCGATCTGTATTTCTAGACCGCCTAGTTCTGTCGCTAGCTTTTGCTGATGCTCTTTATAATTATTAAGCCCATTTTTTATGGTTATAAGCGCTGCGTGCTGCTGACGCAATGTCGTGATATGCGTATGATAATCCGCCTCGTTTAGGATAACTTGGCTATCAATACTTTCCATCAGGGGATGTAAAGTTGACTTCGAGGCGCGTATCTGCGCGATTGCGTTTGACTGAAACGTGCCAGCGGCGTATCTTTCTAAGAGCTGAATGATGTCATTTTTAAGGGTGGTTAATTCAGAGAAATTATCGTGAATGTGTTTATCTGTATTATCTATACTCACGGATGTTATTTTGATATTCGTCTCAATCCCATTAATATCGCTTGCCAGCTTATGCTGCTGTTGTGCTAATGCGCTAATGTCCTCGCGCATGGTAGCGAGCTTCTCGCCAAGCCTCTGATAATTGGACAGCGTGCCTCTAAGTGATGCTTTACGTTCGGTCAATTGATGTTGAGTGCTCTTTAACACCGGTATTATATCTACATGTGTCTCAAGTTGCTGCAATGGTTGTATCATTGCCGCGATAAAAGGTGAGTAGTTTTCCTTCAGGACTAAACTCACTGACTGCTTGATATCAGCTGCTAGTTTTTGTGCTTGATCTTGTAGTAGGTTTTTCTGATTTTGCTGTCGCTCAAGCTGCTGCTGTTTGGTTGCTTGATTGATACGATGTACAGATAATCTGTTTTCCAAATCGGATATGGTGGTGTCCAGCTCTATCATTTGTTGCTGAATCTGATCTGCTTCGGTATCTGATATCAAATGCGGGTGGTTTGCGCCATAAGGATGCTCAAGCGATCCGCACAGCGGGCAGGGATGACCGTCTTTTAGATCAGCAATGTGGCTTTCTAGAGTGGCTACTTTTTGTAGTAGATATAACTGTGTTTGTTTGTCTTGCCGCTTGTCTTTAGTGGATTGGATAGTGGATGCTTTATTAGTAATGATATCAGCCAGCACTACCAAATCGTCTTGTATTACTGGTAGCTCAGTGTCTATATCTTTGATCTGTGCGCGAAGCTCATTGAGCTTATCTACTTTTGACTCTATTTGTTCAAGCTGACGATCGAGGCCATCTATCTGTTCTTGTTCGCTGTGTATCTCAGGTAGAGACTGTCTTTCAATTAATTCGGCTTGCTTTTGTTGTAATTCCTCGATCTGAGCTTGCAGAGCTTTTTCTTTAGCCGCTTGATCCTTTTGTAGTGGATACAAGGTTCTAAGATGGCTTTGATACTGGTCTGTATTGTGTTTTTGGTTGGCCTTGCTGATATTTAAATCAGCATTGTCTTGGAGCAGTGCTTTTAAACTGGTGCAATAACTCTTAAAATTAGCAATATCGCCGTCGATGTCATTTAAGTCATTTGCACCATTAAGATTGCGCGCTATATCTGCTAATTGGGATTTATTTTGTACTGCTTGTTGTTGATGGTGATCAATCTCTAGGCGTAAGCGCTGAGTATGGTCCGATAACGTATTCTCCCTTTGCTGCGCTTCTTTTAATCCCTGCGTTTGCTGCGTAATGTCGATATCTAGTCTACGCGCTTCTCTAATATTAGGTAAGGTGGATCGCAGCGCTTCATCAGCGGCTTGTACGCGAGTTTTTACGGTATCTAGCAGCACGTTCGCTTGGTGTAAGTTATTCTGTGTTTGCGGCAGCGTATCGTTAATTCCTTGCTGTTCATTTTGTAAACGTTTTAGATTATTGCGGTCAGAGGCAAGCTTTCCGTATTGACTATCAATCTCCAACGCCTTATTGGCAGCGGTTAAGCGTCTAGCGTCATGGATAAAGTCTTGCTGAGCCTGCTGAGCCTGCGCTAGATCATTTTGATAAGTGTTCAGTTTTTCTTTTGATTCTGTGACGCTATCTAGCCACTTTATTTTTTCGACCAAATCTTGAATTTCTCGCTGCTGCGTACTCTGGGTGCTTTGATATAACTGCAAATCGGCTCTTAATTGACCTTCTTCTTCGGTATCTAAAAGTGCCAAGCCATCTAAACCATATTGCAGTTTACTCAATATCTCTTCTTCAGTGCGTTTTTTATTATGAACATGTGTTGAAATGGTGGCATAAATATCAGTACCTGTAATTTTTTCTAAAATATCGGCACGCTCGTCAGCTTTTGCCTTCAAAAAAGCTGAAAAACTGCCCTGAGCCAGCAATATAGAGCGAGTGAACTGCTGAAAGTCCATCCGAGTCAGTTCAATTATTTTATTTTTGGTATGTTTTAGCGTGCTCTCTAACAGCTCATCTTTTTTTGACGAGTCATCAGCGTTTATCTTAGCAATTTCATGAGTGGCGTCTTGCAGATTGCCATCTGCCTTATTATAAGCACGGCGCTGTCCCCAACGGCAGCGGTACTGCTCACCATTTAAATCAATCACGACTTCAGCGAAGCATTCCGCTGTTTGCCGCGTCATTACTTCATTGCTGCTTTTGCTGATACTGTTGATCCTTGGTGTTTCACCATATAGCGCCAGACAAATCGCATCCAATATGGTGGTCTTGCCAGCGCCAGTCTGTCCTGTGATCGCAAAGATACCTTCATTGGTAAAAGCGGTGTCAGCAAAATCAATGTGCCATTCACCTTTGAGAGAATTGAGGTTTTTGAGTCTGAGTTCGATTAGGCGCATGGATATATCTTATTATTAGTGATAGCAGCAACTGCAAAAATTTAGAAAATAGAAATGCGATAATGATTCACGCTTATATTATTCTGCCTGTTTGTCCTCATGATGTAAGTGATAAAGTATCTGACCATAGGCATCACGCAACGAGTCTTTTTGTGACTCAGCCACCTCATTAATCGTCAAGCAGCGCTCAAATACTTCCATCTCATTCAAGTCTTGCAGATTCTCCGAGGTTTGCTGTTGATTAAGCACTTTATTATAAGTGCGGGTGTTCTTAATCTTTAATACCTCACATGTCAGCCCATTTACCATCGCTTGTACTTGCTCACGTAAGTCACTGACAATCTCGTCACCCGTATAGACCACCTCTAACCAAACAGAATCCGTTGGTGTGAGTGATTTTATCGTTTGTGAGATTGTGGTTAGGTCACCAGATATCTGCGCTAGCTGTTGGAACTTTGGAATGGGTAGAGAAACTACTTGCATCTGATTGTGGTCATCATGATGTAAAACTTTGTTAGAAGTAATGGAGTCGTTAGGTTTGGGTTTATGCTGTTTTTGATCGTCAGTGTTCGCTTGAAGAGCCGCTGTTGTTATCTCATGATTATCAGCTGGCGCGTCAAATCCAAATAAGTCATCTATAAAACCAGATTGTACGGGTGCTTTTTTAGTATTTTTTTCTACTGATCTTTCAACCGTGGTAGTTTTAACATTAGCATCTGTGCTGGCAAGTTGAGGCATGACGTTTAGCCCTAAGCCATCATCATCAAAAGATTCAGAATTGCCAAATTGTATAAGTAGCACTTGTTTTTGCTGTTTTGCCTCCCCAAAGCCCATTGCAATGGGTGAGCCTGAGTAGCGAATACTCTCACGACCGCCAACGCGCTGTGGCACATGCAAATGCCCAAGGGCGACATAGTCAAAACCCTCATCAAACATATCAGCGGAGATTTTGCCAAGTGAGCCAACATAGAGATCGCGCACGCCGTCATCATCGGTTGTTTTGCCACCAGCGGCGAATAGATGACCTGTGGCAATGATAGGGATATGCCGTTGATGTACCTCGATTAATTTGGCCTGCTGTTCTCTAGCAATCGCTGCTACTTCATCATAGTGGGCGCGAATACCTTTGATAACATTGGCGTCTTTGCTATCCGCAGACTCGCCAGCGCTACTGCTACGTACATCACGGTCGCGCAGGTAGGGTACAGCGGCGATAATGCAATGAGGATTGTTATCATCATCACCTAAGACCAATACCTCATCTTCTAAATCATCACAAGCAGTCCCAATCACATGGACATTCAAAAATTTGAGCACATTGCTTGGCGCATCCAAAAACGTCGGTGAGTCATGATTGCCTGCGACAATGACCACATGCTGACAGCAGGAACGTGAGACTCGCCCCAAAAACTCATAATATAGCGCTTGGGCTTTATTGCTGGGCGTCATGGTATCAAAGATGTCACCTGCGACAATCAATATATCTACTTGCTGTGCGCTAATGGTGTCTTTTAGCCACTGCAAAAATGCCTCAAACTCTTCATAACGCAGACGACCATAAAGCCTGCGCCCCAAGTGCCAATCGGACGTGTGCAATATTTTTAAAGGTCTAACAGAGATATATTTAGAAGCAATAGATAGGGGCATAGTTTGGCTTATCATTAAACGTCAGAACATTAATTAGGTAGCTTTCATTCTAGCAAGAATCGTTGAGATTTTCTCTGTTGCCAAAAGAAAACCCTACCAATAGATAATTGACAGGGTCGCTTTGCGGTACAGGTAATAATAAAACACAGAAGATTAATCGATGATGAGCTGCTCTAGATCGTCCCCTGAATTTGTCGCAAGATTTGCAATCATCGATAGCGCATGAGCTTGTTGATCTATGGGCTGTTTGACTGCTTCACCTCTTGAACCTTCACGTAACCAGTTTTTAGCTATGTCATCGCTGCTTTGGTTGTGCTGCTGATTTTGTAAATTGTACCAAGCCAAATCATGATGCAAGCTGACCACATCGCCCATAATAAGCAGGGCAGGCGTCGGCAGCTGAGCGGTTTCTTGCTGACTGACGATGCTGGCAAGCGTACCTGTTAGGACTTGCTGATTGGGCATACTGGCATTAGAGACAATGGCAATTGGCGTATCAGCACTACGACCAGCGTCAACCAAGCCTTCAGTCAAGCGCGCCAGCGAATGCAGACCCATATAAAAGACCACCGTCTCATCGGTGTTCAAGAAGTTTTTAAAGTTGTTGTTGGGCGTGCCTGCCTTCAAGAATCCTGTCACAAAACGTACGGACTGTGAGTGGTCACGGTGAGTTAAGGGTATGCCAGCATAGCTAGCAGCGGCATTGGCAGCGGTGATCCCTGGTACGACCTGATACGGCACACCATGAGCGCGCAGGCTTTCAATTTCTTCACCGCCACGACCAAAGATAAATGGATCGCCACCTTTTAATCGAACCACACGCCGACCTTCTTTGGCGCTATTGACCAATAACTCATTGATGCCAAGCTGCGCGACAGTATGGTTACTGCGTTTTTTACCGACAAACACTTTGTCTGCATCACGGCGGCAAAGATCCAGCACTTGTGGAGATACCAATGCGTCATAGTAGACAATATCTGCTTGCTGCATCAAACGCAGCGCTTTAAATGTCAAAAGCTCTGGGTCACCAGGGCCTGCGCCAACGATATAGACTTCGCCTACGGGGGGTGATTTTTTTTCTGACTCGTCTGATAGCGTAGGCGTTGTATTTTCCGCAGCATGGGCTTTATCATGAATAGCAGCGGCAGTACTATCTAAATCCGCTTGCAACTGGGCAGCGGCTTCCGTTTCATTACCCGCAAACATCAACTGACTGACTTGACCCTCAAACGCACGCTCCCAAAATTGGCGGCGTCCAGTCAGCGTTGGTATTTTGGACTTTACCTCGCTGCGAAAATCCCCTGCCAGCTTGGCCAGTTTGCCATAGCCTTGCGGGATTAAGGTCTCAAGGCGTGCCCGTAATAGCCGTGCCAATACAGGCGCTTTACCATTTGATGAAATGCCGATGACAATAGGGTTACGATCAATAATGGCTGGAAAGATAAAATCGCACAATGGCGGCGTATCGACCACATTGACCGGGATATTTAGCTCAGTCGCATCTGCGTAAATCTCATGGTTAAGCGTTTCATCGTCAGTCGCGGCAATGATCACGCGAGCGCCTGACATATAGGATTTGTGATAGTTTTTTTCAATCAACTCGTGCTTATTGTCACTCAGTAACTCTCGTATTTCGTGGCTGATATTAGGCGCAAGAATCGTAATGCACGCGCCAGCACGGCTGAGCAAGTCCGCTTTACGCAGTGCCACTTCGCCGCCGCCCACGATGAGCACTTTACGGCCTTCTAATTTAAAAAATAGCGGGAAGGTGTTCATAGTGTCACCATATATTGAATTATTTATTGTATAGTCGAACCACTATTAAAGTGTTACAGCGTTAGACTCGTTTAGCCTACTACTGTAGTACTTGCACTCGTC
>NZ_DDNS01000035.1:78226-93960 GCF_002341255.1 Psychrobacter sp. UBA2514 | reverse complement strand
TCGTCTGCCTTGTACCACTTTTAATATTGATTGACTATAAAAGTAGAAAAGATATAAGGAATGCCGCCATTATGAGGTATCACAGACACACTCTCACCTAATGAATTGGCATTAGTATATTCATTTTTGAAATATTAATTGATATTTTTCTTGCTAATAGGAATAGATTAAATGACTTTCTTAAATCAATAAATTCTCTAATACACGCTAACATATCCCAAAATTAGGGTGTGCTAGCATGTCTTAAGATAATTAATCGTATATCAATAATTCACAATATTTAAAAAGAGTAAGCATACTATGAAACTATAAGACAGAGTGGCGATTATATTTGGTGGCACTTCAGGGTTGGGCGAGGCGACGGCAAAGGCGTTTGCTAATGAAGGTGCTAAAGTCGTCGTCACAGGACGCGATGAGGTGGCGGCGCTATTATTTAGGTCGCAAATAGCTTTAGTAGTTGCAAATATGATCGTCAATCATAAAAAAAAGCCCTCTTTTAAATTAAAGAAAGGGCTTTTTTCATTCAGAAAACACTAAAATTACAGCTGCGTGTGCAGACCACACTCACGGCTTTCTTCTACCTTAGTTGGATCAAAGTAGTCATGCTCGTTTGGTAGGTTGTTTTCTTCTAGATACACATCCAAATCTGCATCGGTTTTTTCAAACAATGGCGCTACTTTCAATACGCCATCTTTTGATAAGCTAAGTACATCAAGACCTTGGCGGAATTCTGTTTGGTCTTTACGAATCGCGTTAAACCATACGTCAGGCTTTAGCTCAGCAAGGGCGCGGCGGAATGGCTCAAGTTTCACTTGTTCAGTGAACTCGCCATGTTGCGGGTTGTCAATGCCTGGGATACCATTCATGGTTGAATCACGGTGTGCAGCGGTTTGTTTTGGGATATACGTCACAACGTTGAGATCAAGATCACGAATCAATTTGTTGGCAAATTGATAGGTCGCATCGGTGTTATAGCCTGAATCTACCCACAATACTGTGATGTCAGGGCGCTGCTTGGCAACCAAATGCAAGATAGCAGACTCATATGGGCGAAAGTTGGTGGTGATGATTGGGTTTTTGGCTTGCGTCAGCGCCCACGCTACAATCTCTTCTGGTGATTTACCTTGCAAATCTTGGTTTGCTTGGTCGATATCTAGGTTTGGGTGTAATTGGCTCATAATATATTCCTTAATAATTGTTAATATAAAAATGGTTCTTTAATATCGAGTTTAGGTTTTTGAGAACATCGGTAATGCTGAAGCGTCTCGACCATCATAGCTACTGGCTAGGGCAGTGAAGGCTTGGCTAATATCAGATTTAGCATCATGCTCATTGAGTACAAAGCTAGTAGCACCAGCGCGCAGCAAATAAGCAATTTGATCACGACCAAACGCGCCTGCCATACGAATATCACCTTCATAACCAAGCTGACGCAGGGTCTGTGCAAAACTAAAACCGCGACCGTCCGCAAAACTTGGGACATGAATGACGATCAAGTCTTGCGTCAATAAAAAGTCTTTTACATCAGGCAGATCATCAGCATCGGTGTTGGACGTGATCCACACACCCAATCGGCTGCTGTGCTGCTTGAGGATATCCAATACTTGCGCGAGCAAACCGTTTGCCAGTTTTCCATCAGCATTTAATAAATCTGCTAATGGGACAAGTACATCAACTTTTTCTTGTTTGTGTAACAGCTCAAGTAAGGTCAGGTTTGATAACGCGATACCGTCAGGCAGCTGCGCTGTCACTAGCGCTTGCCAAGTATCTTCGCCACTGATGTCTGCGCCATGGCTATCGAGCACATGATGATTAGCCATAGACCTTCTCCTTAAAGGGGGCGATACCAACGCGGTCAATCACGTCACCAAAACCCTCAACATCTTGTTCGTTAGTGCCGCGTATATCGAGATACACATCTAAAATGGTTTGTAAGGTGCTGGCCACATCATCCGCTGGCACCGCTTTTCCTAAGATTTTGCCCAATTTGGCGTCATTACTAGAGTTACCGCCAAGGCTAATCTGATACCAGTGCTCGCCTTTTTTATCCACACCCAAGATACCGATATCACCTGTGTGATGATGGGCGCAAGCATTCATGCAGCCTGACATGTTTAGGCGAATATCACCAAGATCATACAAGTAATCCAAATCATCGAACTGCTTTTCGATTTGCTCAGCGATATTGTGCGTAGTCGCATTGGCCAGTGAGCAATAATCCCAACCTGGGCAGACAATCATGTCGGTTAAGGTGTTGATATTGGCGCGTGCTAAATGCAGGTCTGATAGCTGCTGCCACAATTCATAAAGCTCATTGGTTTGCACATCAGCGAATACCAGATTTTGCTGATACGTACCGCGCAATTCACCAAAGCTATAACGATCAGACAAATCGGCAAGCGCATCCATTTGCGCATCGCTCAAGTCACCTGATGGCACATAACGACCGTCCACCAGTCCGGCTTTTAAAGAGATTACGACCGCACGGTAACCGTCCACCTTATGTGCCACAGTATTCTGGTTATACCAATTGGCAAAGTCTTTATCAGCGTTTAGTTGTTGTTGTAACTCAGACTGTACTGCGAGCGCATCAAATGATTGATAATCAGGCATGCTAAAGTAGCTGGCAGCGGTGTCAAAATTGTCATCCGTCAAGGTCAGCGGACCGTCTTTGGTGTGCGCCTCCCACTCAGCTTCTACCAGTTTGGCAAACTGATCGCCGCCTAAGCTGTCGACCAAAATCTTGATACGGGCTTTGTATTTATTGTCACGACGACCATGCAAATTATAGACGCGCAAAATCGCATCAAGATAACTGAGCAAATGCTCGCGCGGTAAGAACTTGCGAATTGTTTTACCAATAATAGGCGTACGTCCTAAGCCACCACCAACGATCACTTCAAAGCCAAGCTCGCCTGCGTCATTGGTAACGACGTGCAGACCCACATCATGTACTTGCGTTGCCGCACGATCCGCTTCGGTACCGATGACTGCAATTTTAAATTTACGTGGTAAAAAAGCAAACTCAGGGTGGAAGGTTGACCACTGACGAATGATTTCGCAATAAGGACGTGGATCAGCGATTTCTTCCTTATGGATACCAGCGTAAGGATCGGTTGTGGTATTACGAATACAGTTGCCTGAGGTTTGGATGGCATGCATCTGTACCGTTGCCAATTCTGCCAAAATGTCTGGCACTTCTTCTAGTTTTGGCCAGTTCAGCTGAATATTGGTACGAGTCGTGAAATGCCCGTAGCCTTTGTCGTATTTGCGGGTAATCTCAGCCAATTTGCGTAGCTGATAGCTGGCAAGCAAGCCGTAAGGAATGGCAATACGGAGCATCGGTGCATAACGCTGGATATACAAGCCGTTTTGCAATCGCAGTGGCAAAAACTGCTCTTCTGGCAGCTCACCTGCCAAAAATCGTGCGGTTTGGTCGCGAAATTGGGCAACTCGTTCGTCTACTAACGTCTGGTCAGCGTAATTATATTGATACATGACGTAATCTCAGTTTTGTTTTTGGTCTTAAAAGCAGCGATGGCAGCAATCTAATATCTGTGCTCGTAGGTGATAGACTTTACCACAAATCGCAATTTAAACAATTCAGGGTCACATCATATAAGCTTCTATCTATAAACATAAATTCCTTTCAGACATATCCATATCCAAACACAGCATAAATTTTCATAACGAAAGTTAGGTAGCCTATGCTTATCAAATTTAACGCCTGATCACTAGTACGCTACTTCTTATCTATCGACGGCTTTCTTCTCAGTTTTGTATATTTAATCACTTTCGTATTTTTGCTCATCTCTTCCAACCATTCTTTCTAATAAGAGGTTTTAATAACGATATGTCTCAGACCCAGATTCAGACCCAAAGTCAAACTCAAACCCAAGCAAAGCTGGTTCCACCACATGGTAGTGCCGAGCTAAAGCCACTGTTGTTAGAAGGCGAAGCACGCGAGCAAGCCCTAGAGCTTGCCAGCACCTTACCAACCATTACCTTAAGCTCACGCGAGCGTGGTGATCTGATCATGTTCGGTATTGGCGGCTTTACACCATTAAATGGCTTTATGAATAAAGCTGATTGGCAAGGTGTGGTTGATAACATGCGCTTGCAAAGTGGGGATAATAAAGGTTTGTTTTGGCCCATTCCGATCACCTTGTCTGCACCAAAAGCGACGGCGGATAGTTTGAGTCAAGGCGACAAAGTCGCATTGGTCGCACAAGATGGCGAAGTTATGGGCATCTTAACAGTAGAAGAGACCTATACCATTGATAAAGAACACGAGTGTCAGCAAGTATTTACCACCACAGATCCAGAGCATCCAGGCGTCCAGCAAGTATTGGATCAAGATGAGGTTAATGTTGCAGGTAGCGTAGAAGTACTGAGCGAGGGCGAATTCCCAACGCGTTATCCTGGTATCTATAAAACGCCCGCGCAAACGCGTCAAATCTTTGAAGAGAAAAACTGGAAGACTGTGGCGGCTTTCCAAACGCGTAACCCGATGCACCGCTCACATGAATATCTGGCCAAAATCGCAATTGAGATCTGCGATGGTGTGATGATTCATTCATTGCTCGGCGCACTAAAACCAGGTGATATTCCAGCAGAAGTGCGTCAAGAAGCCATCAAAACCTTGATTGATAATTACTTCAAACAAGACACGGTGATTCAAGCAGGTTATCCATTAGATATGCGTTATGCTGGTCCACGTGAAGCCTTATTACACGCGTTATTCCGCCAAAACTATGGCTGTAGTCATCTGATCGTTGGTCGCGATCATGCTGGTGTGGGCGATTACTATGGCGCGTTTGATGCGCAAACCATTTTTGAACAGGTTGGCAAAGACGATCTCATCACCCAGCCGCTAAAAATTGGCTGGACGTTCTGGTGTAATGCTTGTAATGCGATGGCATCTGACAAGACTTGCCCGCATGACGCGTCTGAACACGTTAAAGTATCAGGTACCAAGCTGCGTAAAGCGCTGTCAGAAGACATGGAAGTACCAGAGAACTTTAGCCGTCCAGAAGTGCTTGAGATACTACGTAACTACTACGGTAGCATCGCTCGTGAAGAACGTGCTGAGATCAAACTCACGGGCGCCTCTGCGGTGTAAACCCTAGCGTGTCAGCATAAAAAATCAGTGCTACATTAATAATAAAAAAGGTGTCAGACTTATGGTCTGGCACCTTTTTGTTTTTATCATCTTTAGCATCTCTCACCGCAGTTAGCGTGAGCTATCAAATCGCTAAATCTTCTACCAGCTTTTGATACTCTCCCGCAAGTGAGCCACCGCCTGAGCAAAAATAATTCAGCGCATATTTATCTGGGCTATCAATCGTCAGCATATTGTCTTTAAATTGAAAAAAGACGGTGCTGTCATTTGCCTGTGCCTGAAAAATTGTACCGTGTGCCGCGTCTTGCCCCATTAATATCGCCTTACCATCAAACTGACAAGTCTGTTTTTTGATATCGCTACGTGAGCGAACTTTTATATCGATTTGTTGGTCACTCTCTGCACGCACCATGACGCCAACCCAGTCATAGCCTTGTGCGCGTTTGTCATAATCTGCAGAAGCATAATCACCAGAAATATAGTCTTTCATAACATCCACTGGAATTGAATGAACCGCTACAGCATTGTTCGCAGAACTCTTCACCGCGGGCGTCACATTATGACAACCCGTTACGGCAGCTAGGGTAGTGGCTATCAATGTTAATGCTGCAATAGAATGAAAGCGATGGGACGAAAGAGTCATAAAAAGGCCTTTGGTTAAATAAGACGGTAAAATGGATATAGCATTGGCGCATGGGCCCTACCATATAGAATGAGGGTACAGCCTAGCTAAATTATAGCCTATTTAATAAGCCTGCCTGCAATGATTTACCTCACGTTCATCATAACCTCGTACGAGCACATGCTAAGTGCTTATGCCAACATTAAGACTTGATAAGCGGATTCGTCACTAAGCGTTTGCTATTTATGCTGCTAGCATAGCTTTCATCATCCGAAAACTGAAATCAACAGAGTAAAAGTCAAAAGAACCAAGCTCAAATGATTGTAAGCCCTATGATGATGGTCAAAATTTTGACAACACGCTTCTACCACCTTTATCGAGAGCATCATGCAAAAAAAATTCCAAAAATTCCGCATGGCTAGCATCCAGCCAACCAATAATAAACACATAAAAGCGCGGGTACTTACCACTAGCGGCATGCTCGCAGCAGCGATCATGATGACAGGCTGTAGCCCAACCGAAGAGGCGCAAAACAAGGCAGCAAACAACGCTAATGGTGAGACGCAGGATGTCAATCTACTCAATGTCTCCTATGATGTATCTCGCGACTTTTATAAAGAATATAACGCGCTATTTAGCACTGACTATCAAAAAGCGCATCCAAACAGCAAAGTAAATATCAATCAGTCGCATGGCGGTTCAAGTAAGCAGGCGCTCTCTGTTGCCAATGGTTTGCAAGCAGATGTGGTCACCTTTAACCAAGAAAGTGATATGAATCTGTTGGTGGAAAAAGGTCTGGTCGCTTCTGATTGGCAGCAGGCACTACCCAATAATGCTGTGCCGTACACCAGCACTATGGTGCTACTGGTTCGTGCAGGTAATCCAAAAAACATTCAGGATTGGTCAGATTTAGCCCGTAACGATATCGATGTGGTCACGCCCAATCCCAAGACCAGTGGTACAGCGCGTTATGCCTTTTTGGGGGCTTACGGCTATGGCTTGCACCAATTCAAAGAAAACAGTAGCGACAACCCAGTTCAAACCAATGACTTTATCAAAAAGCTATTGGCAAACGTGGTCACTTATGACAATGGCGCACGTGCTGCGACGACCAGTTTTACCCAGCGCGGCCTAGGTGATGTGCTCATCACTACCGAAAATGAGGCGAATTTGGCCGCTCAGCAATTTGCCATGGGTCAGGTCGATATTGTCTATCCCAGTTACTCGATTACGATTGCCAACCCAGTAGCAGTCGTCACGGCAGTGACTGATCAAGCGGGCAAGACCGAAGCGGCAAGTGCCTATCTAAAAGGATTATGGGACAAGCCTGCACAAGAGCTGATGGCAAAAATGTATATGCGTCCGAGTGATGAGCAAATACTTGCCGCCCACAAGGACACATTACCTGATATTGAAACGTTTGAGCCTGTCGCCGTCTTTGGCCCATGGGCAGAGATTATGGATACTTTCTTTGTAGACGGTGGTCGTTTCGATCAGCTGGCAAGTACTAAGTAGTCGTTAATTTCTGGCTTGTAGAATGATCTGTCTTGGCCGTTATCAGTGAAACACGGACAAGATAGATAAGACGTATCCAATGTTAAAATCAGAAAACAGTTGGTTATGTGTATATAATTTTCATAAATTATTGATATGATTGGCTTTGCCTGCTTGTTATTCCCTTTTGGCAATAACATACGCATATTCATCATTAAACATAATAAGATGGCGCTGTTAGCATACTTGCATTACACAACAGACATCTTTGAGGTATTTATGACAGACGTAGCTCGTTATCAACAAAAGAGTAAAACCCTTAGTGCCTTGAGCATTGCTGGCGTTGCTCTGACATTGGGTCTAGCTGGCTGTAGCAACAGTGAGACGACTGAGGCGGCAGCTGACGGTTCAGCGACGACAGAAGGGCAGAATATTGAGCTACTCAATGTCTCATACGATGTGGCACGTGACTTCTATAAAGACTACAACCCTTTGTTTGTTGAGCATTATAAAGCTGAGCATCCAGACAGCAAGATTCTAATCAAGCAGTCACATGGCGGCTCAAGCAAACAGGCATTGTCTGTGGCTAATGGTCTACAAGCCGATGTTGCCACCATGAACCAAGGCTCTGATATCGAGCTACTTGAGAAAAAAGGCTTGGTTGAGTCAGATTGGGAAAGCAAATTCCCTGACAACGCAGTGCCGTTTACCAGTACGATCGTATTTTTGGTACGTAAAGACAATCCAGAAAATATCAAAGACTGGGAAGATTTGACCAAAGACGGTGTTGAGATTGTCATGGCCAATCCAAAGGTCACAGGTAACGGTCGTTATGCATTCTTAGGCGCCTACGGTTATGGTCTACATGCTTTTAATCAAGATGAAACAAAAGCTCAAGGCTACGTCAAAGACATGCTAAAAAATGTCAAAGTCTATGAAAACGGCGGACGTGCCGCGACAACGACTTTCGTACAGCGCGGTATCGGTGATGTATTGGTCACTTTTGAAAACGAGGCCAACCTTGCAGCGACTGATTTTGGTGCGGGTCAAGTAGATATCGTTTATCCAAAATACTCAATCAAATCAGAAAGCCCTGTGGCAGTTGTGAAGACGGTAACAGACAAAAAAGGTACCACAGACGCGGCCAAAGCGTATCTTGATTACTTGTGGAGTGAGCCTGCTCAGCAACTAGCAGCCGATTTATACTTACGTCCTAGCGTTAAGAGCGTTCTTGACAAAAACAGTGACAAATTGCCACCTGTTGAGACTTTCCGCCCGAACGATGCCTTTGGCACATGGGATGAGATCATGAGCACCTACTTCAGTGATGGCGGTGTGTTTGATCAGTTGGCTGTTAATGCGCCGCAGTAATCGCCTGCTACGTATATAAGAACTGCTAGTGCGCTAACCGCTAAAACTGGTTGAAGCAGTTAATCGTACAGTCAGTCATTAAGCACCCCATAAAGGACATGGTCGTATGCACTATGTCCTTTATATTGTAAGCCGACCAATAATAATTTTAATAACAGTTGTGATAATAATGGTCTTACGTTGAGCACCCTCGCTAAGTACCATCAGTTAGGCAATAGGACATCACTATGAGTGCAACATCTTCTTCTGCCAGCAAACCCACCAACAAAAAAGGGTGGTTGACACGCTTGCGTCAGCGCAATGTGCTACCTGGGTTTGGTCTGAGCATGGGCATCACTGTCTTTAGTTTGTCATTACTAGTGGTGCTACCGTTTGCCATGATGGCCTATACCACAACTCAGATGGGTTGGACGGGTTTTTGGGAAACCATCACCCAGCCGCAAGTCACTGCTGCAATTAAGCTCAGCTTATGGATGTCGTTTTTGGCGATGCTGACCAATATGGTCTTTGGTACACTGGTTGCGTGGGTACTTGTCCGCTATGAGTTTTGGGGTAAGTCGTTAATTAATGCCCTGGTTGATTTGCCATTTGCACTACCAACCGCCGTTACAGGTATCTCGCTTGCGACGCTATATGCGCCTAATGGCTTGATTGGTCAATGGTTTGCCAAGTTCGATATTCAGGTCGCCTTTACGCCGATAGGTATTTGGCTGGCATTGGTTGTGGTGAGCTTTCCCTTTATCGTCCGTGCAGTACAACCAGTACTCGCAGAGCTATCGGTTGAGTTTGAAGAAGCCGCAGCCGTATTGGGTGCCAATCGCTTAACCACTTTTCGTAAAGTGATTTTGCCAGAACTACTGCCTGCACTACTAATGGGTGCAGGTATGATGTTTGCCCGTGCTACTGGCGAGTATGGCTCCGTTATTTTTATCGCAGGTAATATTCCGATGCAGTCTGAGATTTTGCCGCTCATCATTATCAGTAAACTTGAGCAGTTCGATGTTCAAGGCGCTTCTGCGGTTGCGCTGTTTATGCTACTCATCTCATTTGTGATTTTATTGACCATCAATATCATGCAGTGGAAACTGTCGCGCCGCGTAGGAGCTCGCTAATATGCAAATATCTAATAGCTACGACTACCAAAGCAACGCTGCAACCAAAGACACGCCATGGATACGCCGTACCTTTATTGTGATCGCTGTGCTGTTTATGGTCTTAATGCTGGTGGTGCCATTATTGGCTGTGTTTTATGAGGCTTTTAAAAACGGCTGGCAGTTATATCTTGCGTCATTGGTTGACCCTGAGGCATTACAAGCCATCAAACTGACATTGATCACAGCGGCGATTGTTTTACCGATCAACATGGTCATGGGTATTGCGATTGCGTGGTTGGTCACACGCTATCAGTTTAAAGGTAAGCAGCTGGTGACGACGTTACTTGATTTACCATTTTCCGTATCACCTGTCGTTGCCGGTTTGATGTTTGTGCTGCTATTCGGAATGAACTCTACGATTGGTGGCTGGCTTGAGAGCATGGGTTTTCAGGTGATCTATGCAGTACCTGGTATTATTCTAGCGACGCTATTTGTGACCTTTCCGTTTGTTGCACGTGAGCTGATACCATTGATGCAGACACAAGGCGACTCTGAAGAGCAAGCCGCATTAACCTTGGGTGCGACTGGCTGGCAGACCTTTTGGCATGTGACATTGCCTAATATTAAATGGGCGCTGCTGTATGGTTTGATTTTGACCAATGCACGTGCGATGGGCGAGTTTGGTGCGGTCAGTGTGGTATCTGGTCACATTCGCGGTGAGACTAATACCATGCCGCTATTGGTTGAGATTGCCTATAATGATTATAACTTTACCGCTGCATTTGCCTTATCGAGCTTACTTGCCGCACTTGCCTTAGTGACGCTACTGATTCAGCAAGTCATGACCAAAGTACAAGAGCGAAAATTTGCTAAGTCTGAACGTTTGGCGGCTGCCCCTGAGCTACCAGTGAGTGCCAATGCGACGACGTCAACGGCTGAGAGTGCTAGTAAGCTATAAGTTGTTTGGGTAAGTATTCAGGATTGTTCAATCATATTGACACAGTCGTTAAGACATCAGTCTCAATACGACAAAAGATATTATAAGAGATACCATTATGAGCATTGAGATTCGCAACGTTAATAAAAAATTTGGTGACTTTACGGCTTTAGACAATATCAATATTACTGTGCCAACTGGCAAGCTGACGACCTTGCTAGGTCCATCAGGCTGCGGTAAGACCACATTGCTACGTATCATTGCGGGTCTGGAATATGCCGACTCTGGACAGGTACTGTTTGATGAGATGGATGTCACCAATACGCCAGTACAGAAGCGTCATATTGGCTTTATGTTTCAGCATTATGCGTTGTTCCGTCATAAGAACATCGCAGATAACGTTGCCTTTGGATTGACGTTACTACCAAAGAATGAACGTCCTAGCAAAGCGGATATCGATAAGCGCGTGGCAGAGCTGTTAGATCTGGTACAGCTCCCACAAGTTGCCAATGCGTATCCGCACCAACTGTCAGGCGGTCAGCGTCAGCGTATTGCACTAGCACGGGCACTTGCGGTCAAGCCAAAGCTACTATTGCTGGATGAGCCATTTGGTGCGTTAGATGCCAAAGTACGTAAAGAGCTGCGCACTTGGCTAAAGAATATCCACCACGAGCTTGGTATCACAAGTATTATGGTGACCCATGATCAAGAAGAAGCCCGCGCCGTCTCTGACGAGATCGTCGTCATGAATCAAGGTAGAGTAGAGCAGGTAGGAACGTCAGAGGAGCTGATACACCAGCCAGCTAATGCCTTTATCAGCGACTTCTTAGATTTGGCTTAGCGGCTCAGCTTTTATCTCACTGTCATTCATAACTGATGAGACAAAAAAAATCCTACTTAGGTAGGATTTTTTTTTGGCTTGTTGAATCATACAGAATGCAATTAACTACACTTGTCTATCTATAACATTTAAGCAAGTCTCGATTCATCTTTATCTGAATCACTTGGAGAGAGTTGATCATAAGTGATATTCAAGATGTCTTGACACCATTCTGGTAAGTCATCAGCGACTTCATACCACATCCATGTACCGTCACGTACACAGCTTAAGATACCCAGTTTTTTCAAATGGTTCAAATGACGCGATATCGTTGGTTGCGGTTGATCAAGCATGTCTACCAAATCACCCACGCAACGTGCTTCTTTTTTAAAAAGAATTTGAAATATTTTTAGGCGTGTTTGATCAGATAGGACTTTGAACAAATCGATAGGTCGTATCGTAAAATTATTATCAGACATAGGAAAATTCCAATGGACTTCGTTTATAGGGGTTCAATATAATAGCAGTTATCTAGAAAATCGATTAAAAAATAAGCAAAATTACAGTTCGTCGTTAATTTACTACCTTCTATAATATTCGGTTACATGGACGCTTATAGCCACTTACATAGGTGAATGGTGCGAAATACAACTGTACCATCACGACCAAAAAAGTTCCGAATGTTATTGAAAATGATAACAATTATCGTTATTATACTGCATGTAATCAGCGTGATGCTAAGCAAGTAGTCGCTATCAAATAGTGGTAATCAGAGGAGCCAATCCATGTACGTATGTATCTGTAATAACGTCAAAGAAAAGCAAATCCAAGCAGCCATTGCTTCTGGTGTAGATACCCTTGATGGTCTAAAAGACACTCTCGACGTTGCAACTTGCTGTGGATGCTGTGAGCCTATGGTCAATGATTACTTAGACGAACATCACGCAGCACTCGATGTCTTAGCGTATGCAGTATAACTACTTTTAGCTTAGTCGATCTTATCTCTAATCCAACCAAATATATTCAATATATTGCATCTATTCTTTTATTATACATAAGGAGTAAATAGCAGGCGTCCATATAACCTCATAGATATGCCAACATCGCTGCTATCAATATGTATCAAGTATCGTAACTGACAACTGTAGCTAATTACAATTCTCAATTAGCATCTTATTCTTAGTTCACAACATTACATGCCACGTGACGACTGTATGCTACTATATCTGTCAAAGATTGTAAGACGTTTTATTGATTTGACCCTTTACTGATCAGTTTACGTATTTAGGTATCTTTATATATAAAAATATGAATATATAGATCGGCAAAAACATATAGAGGAGTGTGCATTATGAAAGGCAGTCAAAAAGTTATTGATTATTTAAATTTCTTGTTAGGCGGCGAGCTGGCGGCACGTGACCAGTATTTTATTCACTCAGAGATGTATGCTGAATGGCATTATGGCAAATTGTACGATCGTATCCATCATGAAATGGAAGACGAAACACTACACGCACAAGCAATTATTCGTCGCATTCTCATGCTGAGTGGTACACCTAACATGACGATCGATCAGGTCAATATCGGCAGCACGGTTCCTGAGATGCTACAGATTGATCTTGATTTAGAATATAAAGTACAAAAACATCTAAAAGAAGGCATTGCGCTTTGTGAAGCAGAGCACGACTATGTCACACGTGAGATGCTTGTTGAGCAGCTAAAAGATACGGAAGAAGACCATGCGCATTGGCTTGAACAACAGTTACGCTTAATTGACATGATTGGTCTGCCTAATTATCTACAGACCCAGATGGCTGAAGTCACTCCTAATCTTGTTTGATATCATCATAGATACGAATAAAAACTATAGTATTTAATATAAATAAGAAAGGGAGAGAGATTATGAAAGGGGATAAAGAGGTCATTCGTGCATTAAACAAGGTACTTGGTCAATCATTAATTGCGATTAACCAGTATTTCTTGCACGCACGTATCGTCCGTCATTGGGGCTTAGAAGCGCTTAACGACTCACTTTATAAGCAGTCTATCGCTGAGATGAAATGGTCAGATGATTTGATTGCGCGTATCTTGCTGTTAGGTGGTTTACCTAACTTACAGGAATTGGGTAAGGTATTGGTCGGCGAGGATGTGCCAGAAGTGATTGATTGCAACTTGCGTTTAGAAAAACAAAAATTCAGTATCATTACGGATGCGATTACCCTATGCGAGACAAAGTCTGACTATGTGTCTCGTCACCTACTGGTTACGATAAAAGATGGTAATGAAGAATACCAGGATTGGCTAGAGACGCAAGAAGATTTGATAGAAAGTATGGGTGCAGAACGCTATATTCAATCACAAATCAGTGATGATGACGAGCCATAAGTAATTTGTCTTAATTAGCATTCGTCTCAATCAGCAATGAAACAAACTTGCCAGCGTGTGATTGGTTTTTAACCAAAATACACGCTGGCTTTTTACGTTTAGAAACCACTAAAGGCTTATATGCGGCAATCAGCTTTTAAGTATTTACCGAGGTAGTTAGTACAAACCACGCCCATCTTCTGGTTTTAACCGTAAAAAGCCCAATCCTGAGAGAATAGTAAAGCCGCCCAGTATCCAATAAGTGACCTGAAAAGCAAGTAAGGTATCTACTTGAAATCGATCACGTAACAAGTTGAGCAGTGCGGCACCAAAGGCAATACCCAATCCGATTGCCATTTGCTGATTGACGGCCATTAAGCTGTTGCCACTACTGGTCTGTGCCCCTTGTAGATCGCCGATAGTGATGGTATTCATGGCACTGAACTGGATTGAGTTACAAACACCAATCACAATCAGCACCGGAATCATCCATGGCCACTGCGCCGCATCTGAGAACAGTCCCAGTACAATAATCAGTAAACCCAAAATAAGGGTGTTGTATACCAATACCACGCGGTAGCTGTAACGCTGGATAATTTTGCTAACAAAGGGTTTTATCCCAAGTGCACCAACTGCAATGGGTGCTAATAACCAGCCTGCCTGCGAAGGTGTGTATTCAAACATGACTTGTAATAGTAATGGTAATAAAAAAGGCACGGCACTGATGCCAATACGCGTGGATAGATTGCCAGTAATACCAATACGAAAAGTGGGCACATTAAAGAGTGTCAAAGAAAATAGCGGCGCAACATGGCGTTTGGCATGCCATACATAGGCCAGTAAAAAACCAATCGATGCGGCAGCTAGCAATAGCGCATTGTAACCGTGCCCCACTTTTGAACCCATCTCAACTGCCAAGGTTAAGGCGCACGCACCCAATGCAAACAGCCCAAAACCGACCCAGTCTAAAGACTGCTTATCCCCAAACAGCGCAGGTATGAGTTTTTTGCCAATGACAAACCCCACCACACCCATCGGAATATTGATCAAAAATATCCAGTGCCAGCTGGCATATTGGACCAAATACCCGCCAAGCAAGGGTCCAACCAGCGGCGCGACCAAGGCAGGAATCACTGCAAAATTCATTACCGTCAATAACTGATTACGCGGGTAGGACTTGACCAAAATCAAACGCCCAACTGGGGTCATCATAGCGCCGCCAATGCCTTGTATCACCCGTGATGCGACCAAAAAATTTAAAGTAGAGGCCATCGCGCACAGCAGTGAGCCGATGCAAAATATCACAATAGCAGAGAGAAAAACGCGGCGCGTACCGTATTTGTCTGCCAAAAACCCACTAATTGGAATAAAAATTGCCAAGGTCAATGCATAGCTGATAACGGCCCACTGCATTTTTAACGGTGACTCATCTACTGCCAAGGCCATCTGCGGCAGTGCGGTGTTCAGGATAGTGGCATCCAGAATTTGCATGAATAGCGCCACTGCTAACACATAGGGTAGGTATTTATTTTGAGCTGGGGTGAGCGTCAGCATGTCAATCCCATTGGATATCTTATTATAAAATCGTGAGGTTCGCGTCTTTACGAACAGATTGCGCGATATAAGTTGAGTAGTATAAGAAAGCTTAGAGGGTAATTAAAGTGCCTCAAGGTAACGAAGCATTATGGCGGGCTTGGGTCATTGAGTGGTATGTCATTAATCACAGCAAAATCGTAACATTGATTACAAGAGAAGACTTTAATATCAGCAGAGGTTATCGTTATAGTAAAGCCTAGCTAACAAATAGCATGGTAATTAATAGAGAAATTAGCATGGCTATAGTGAATTCAGTATAAAAACGATACAGTGGGACTGGGATAAATTTTTCGCAGCATCGAGCAGCCTAGGCA
>NZ_DDNS01000035.1:74221-78129 GCF_002341255.1 Psychrobacter sp. UBA2514 | reverse complement strand
AATTTAGACCAGTTCCACCTTGATATATAATGTATCTGTTTTATTTAGGATTGACTATATCAAGAAAAACAGTACTAAGATAAGTAAAAGCTAATATAACCAAAAATAATGGCAATAATAACTAAGGATATTTTATGAGTAATGCATCAACCAGTGACACACAAAACGATAAATATGTACCGCCTAAAGTTTGGACACAAGACAAAGACAACGGCGGTAAGTTCGCAAGCATCAATCGCCCAACCTCTGGCGCTCGTTATGATAAAGAGCTACCAGTAGGCGATGCTCCGCTACAGCTATACTCACTGAACACACCCAATGGTGTTAAAGTTAATATCTTATTAGAAGAGCTGGCAGAGCTTGGTATTAGCGGTGCTGAGTACGATGCTTATAAAATTGATATCTCGCAAGGTGAACAGTTTGGCTCAGGGTTTGTAGCGATTAACCCTAACTCTAAAATTCCAGCGTTGGTCGATCATTCTGCTGGTACCGCTGGCGAGCCGATTGCTCTTTTTGAGTCGGGCGCTATCTTGATGTATCTGGCAGAAAAATTTGATAGATTCCTACCTTTATCGCTAGGAAAAGCGAGAGCGGATTGTCTGTCGTGGATCATGTGGCAAATGGGTAGTGCGCCTTTTTTAGGTGGCGGCTTCGGACATTTCTATGCCTATGCACCAGAGCCGTTAGAATATCCAATTAATCGTTATACCATGGAGACTAAACGTCAGCTTGATGTATTAGATACCCATCTAAAAGACAGTGAGTATTTATGCGGTAATGATGAGGCTGATTATAATATTGCCGATATGATTATTTGGGCATGGTATGGACAGTTGGTACTCGGTAAGCTATATGATGCGGCAGAGTTTTTGCAAGTACAAGACTACAAACACATACAGCGCTGGGCGAAAAAAATTGCTGAGAGACCTGCCGTCAAGCGTGCTGTGGAGCTAGAACTAAAGCCAATCGATTAGTTATTAGCACGAGCATCATTTAATTATTTTCAATGACAGTTAGGCCGGTAAGTTTAAGTTACGCACTTATCGGCCTATTTTTATTATATTTAAAATAATAAATATAAAATTGATGACCACTTTCTTTTGTGTTTACATAATGGTACATTAGCATAACAGATAGAAACATTAATGCGTTAAGATAACCGCTTATCACCGTGACAGACAGGTATTTATACTTATTTGATTGATGAGTAATGGATTATGAAACACAATAATAAAATGCGCTTACCTATGCTTGCAGCAGTTAGTATGGCTTTGTTTGGTACAGCGAGTATGGTGAACGCCAAAACTGAGTTTACCAGCCAAGATTGGCAGGTAGTCTGTGATAATACCCGTACTTGCCGGATAGCAGGCTATCAAGCAGAAAATAATAGTGAATTTCCTGTCTCTGTCTTATTGACCCGCCGTGCAGGGGCAAACGCCGCTGTAGATGGCAAAGTCAAGCTTGGTGGTACCAAAGACAGCTCCTCTAAAGCCTTAATGCAATTAGGTAACCGTCACCGGATATCACTATTTATTAACGATCAAAATTATGGTGAAACCAAACCATATTCTGCAGCCGCAGGCAGTGCTGAGCTAACCCAAGCGCAAGTTACCGCCTTAGTTAGCGCCCTTCAGCGATCAAGCAAAATCACATTCGCATTACGTAACTCGCGCTGGCAACTCTCAGACAGAGGAGCTAGTGCGGTCATGTTAAGGGCCGATGATGTCCAAGGACGCGTGGGTACGCCAAGTGCGATGATGAACCATGA
The DNA here is from genome assembly GCF_002341255.1 of Psychrobacter sp. UBA2514. NCBI lineage: Bacteria > Pseudomonadati > Pseudomonadota > Gammaproteobacteria > Moraxellales > Moraxellaceae > Psychrobacter > Psychrobacter sp. UBA2514. The sequence goes on along the minus strand of NZ_DDNS01000035.1, from coordinate 76,361 downwards.
TAATGCGACCAAATCTAATAGTAATGTCTTACCCCCTAAAGCAGTACCTGTACTACGTTTTGTAGAGCCTAGTGGCAAGTCTGCTGCTAGCGATAAAAAGTTTGTCATGAGATCCTCTCAATTGGCCTCATTGATGAAAGGAACGATGAAAGATGCCGATGCTGACTGCCCAAATCTATCAGACAAGTCACCTTGGCGTGTCAGTCGCCTAAATGATTCACAGCTGCTCGCACAGCATGATTGTTGGACAGCTGCTTACAATGCGGGTAGTGGGGTGTGGGTGATCAATGATAGCAAACCTTACAAGCCGACATTGGTCACGACTAGCGCCACCAATTACGACAAAGGTAAGCTTAGCTCAGTACAAAAAGGTCGCGGTATTGGCGACTGTATGAGTCAAGTCGATTGGGTGTGGACGGGCCGCGCGTTTGAGAAAAGCCATGAAAGCACCACTGGACTGTGCCGTCTTATCGAAGCGGGCGGGGCATGGCAGCTGCCGACTTATGTCACGGATGTTAAAGTAGTCAAATAATCACCGATTTTTTGTTGAATGAGACGTTTAGCATGCTCAATAGAGGACTTATTCGGGCTATTTACTTAGTAATTGAATAAATGGCTACACATAATTTTTTATTGTGCTATACTGCGTCGCCACGCAAGCTTAGGCTTTCGTGAATTATGAGATTGATAACATCGCCTGCGATTTTGGGTCTAGGATGACCATAAGTAATTGTTGCCGATGATTTTGTGTACTTAAATAACGTCTTAAACATATCAGTTATTTTTGACTCATATCTTATCTACTGACCTATATAGGGTCTAGATTGGTTGCTGTTTGCGATTATCTGCTTTGGACAAAGCATTGATAATGCGCGTATATCAAGCATGGATAAGACACTCGGCACTACCACCAAAATACGTCAGACAGCACGAACGCATTTATTATAAAGACGCTAAGCTCTAATGGCTTGGTTTCTGATTATCGACACTTTTATGTTGCTCGGTAACCTTTAATAAAAGCAGCGTAATGAACGGTTATCAGTGGTATGCATCAAGTTTGCTGAATTTACAGCAGCTTATACTTACCAAGGATTCCTATGACTGACATCTTATCTGCAATTGCCGCTGAAAACGGTATCATCGAAAGCAACGACACTACTGCAAACACTGACGCCTCTAACAATGACGCTACTGCTCAAGCAGCAACAGATGCGGCCTCAGAAGACAAAACAACCTTTAGCGATCTTAATATTGCCAAGCCGATTTTGACCGCGCTTGATCGTATCGGTTATACCAATCCAACCCCTATCCAAGAACAAGCCATTCCGTTTGCACTAGCCGGCCGTGACCTTTTATTGTCAGCGCAAACAGGTAGTGGTAAAACAGCAGCATTCGTAATCCCAGTACTCGATCGCTTAAGCCGTGCCACCAGCTTTGATAAACTGACCAAAGCACTTATCCTAACGCCAACGCGCGAGCTTGCTCAGCAGGTGCATGACAGCGTACGCACGTATTCAAAAGACATGCGCGGTTTGTTCTGCGTGCCCTTGGTCGGCGGCGCGCCTTACAACGGTCAAATCACCGCCTTACGTAAAGGTGTACAGGTCATCGTCGCCACGCCTGGTCGTTTGCTTGACCATATAAAAGCAGGCCGTGTGGATTTATCAAACCTTGAAGTGTTGGTACTAGATGAAGCGGACCGTATGCTAGACATGGGTTTTGCTGATGACATCAGTGATATCTTAAGCGCCGCGCCAATCGATCGTCAGACGATCATGTGTTCAGCAACTTGGGATGGCCCAGTCGGTAAAATCGCTGCCAGCTTCACTAAGAACCCTGAGCGCGTATCAATCAAAGTAGAATCTGCACACATCGAAGAAAAAGTGTACTACTGTGATGATTTTGATCACAAAAACCGCTTGCTTGACAAAATCGTTTGCCAACAAGAGATGGATCAAATCATTATCTTTGCTGCAACCAAACGTAGCACTGAAAAATTGGCAAAACAACTACAAGAAGCGGGTCATAAAGCAAGCTTCCTACATGGTGACCTGCCACAGAGCAAGCGTAACCGCATCGTTCAAGATTTGCGTAATGGTAAGGTAAAAATCTTAGTAGCGACTGACGTTGCTGCCCGTGG
>NZ_DDNS01000035.1:47642-74151 GCF_002341255.1 Psychrobacter sp. UBA2514 | reverse complement strand
GAAGATTACGTCCACCGTATTGGTCGTTGTGGCCGTGCTGGCCGTACTGGTGTGGCTATCAGCCTATGCAGCATGGACGATCGTCCACAATTGGCCGCCATCAACCGTTACTTAGATCGCAAGATGGAAGTGTGCGTTATCGAAGGCATGGAGCCTAAGAAAACCTACGTACCAAGCGAAAACAAAGGACGCGGGCGTGGCCGTGGTCGCGGACGCTCAAGCGGTGGTTATGCTGGCAAGTCTACTGGCGGTGGCCGTGGTCGCTCAAACGATCGCGCAGCAACAGGCCAGCGCGCCAGCAATGATAGTGGATACCAAGGCCAAGGTGCTGGCAAGTCACGTGATTCATCAGGTAAGCCAAAAGACCGTTTTGGTGGTAAACCATATCAGGGCAAGCGCGGTGACCGTGCAGCTACAGGCCGTGGTCGTCCAAGTGGCAGCCAAGGTCGCCCAGCAAATCGTTCTGACAGCCGTGGTCAAGGTCGTCCAAACGGTGGCAACCGTGGTAAAAACTCATAATATCGCTATAACGAACGATTAAAGCTACTAATTACTAATTCATTAATCGTCTAAAGTAGTAAAAAGCCAGATACTTGTTATCTGGCTTTTTTGTGTGTGACCCATTGTTCGCTGATGGTATAGTTAAGCTTTTGCAGGCATGACTAACTATGATTCGTTTAGAGCTCAGCAGTTATTAAGATCATTGACATGGCTGCTTGCACGAGTTTTTTAGCTTGTCTATACTGATTCACTTTTGCCAGTTGTTTGCCTCGGAGCGCCTTGATGCCTACTACCTCCTCTTTAGCAATTGATAGCCTGCCATTAGCTTTCGGTATCATTATGGCAATCATTGGCCTAGTATTCTATACCCAAGGTTTGCCGGGTAAATTCTGGCGACGGTTTTATGCGGTATTGCCCGGTATTGTGCTGTGCTGCTTTATACCTGCTACTTTGAATAGCTTAGGGATGTTCGCCGATGGGGTGGGTTCACAGATTTATGGATTTACCGCGACGTATCTGCTGCCAGCCAGTTTGCTGTTGATGACCTTATCCATGGATGTTCCCAAAATACTAGGATTGGGTTGGAAAGCGATTGCCATGTTCTTTGCCGCCAGTATCGCTATTGTTATTAGCGGTCCCATTAGTTTAGGAATAGCTAAGTGGGTATCGCCTGAAATGTTCCTCGATGATACATTATGGCGTGGATTTTCAGCCGTGGCAGGCAGTTGGATCGGCGGTGCAGCTAACCAAGCGGCAATGAAAGAGCTGTTTGGGGTCAGTGATGATTTGTTTGGCATGATGATCTTGGTGGATGCCACCAATGCCTCATTGTGGTTACTCGCAATCTTGGTGATGGCAAAACACAGCGCAAAGATCGATCGACTCTTGCGCGCTGATACCAGTAGTATTGATAAAGTCATTAAAGCCGTCGAGAGCTATGAGCGCGATCATTCCCGTCCAGCCACCATTAATGATTTGATGGTGATGTTTGGTTTGTGCTTTGCCATGGTAGGAGTGGCGCACTTTGTTGGTGGACAAATTGCTGCCTTTTTTGCCCCATATAAATGGGCGGTGCAATATAGTTTTGCCAGTTCATTCTTTTGGATGGTAGTCATTATTACTCTGTTAGGTGTCATTTTTTCTTTTACTAAGATTCGCAGACTCGACCATGTGGGCGCGTCCAAAATGGGTACCGTATTTATCTTCGTGCTGATTGCCGCGATTGGTATGCAGATTAATTTAGCGGGTATTGTCTCGCAGTGGCGGCTATTGCTTATCGGCTTTTTATGGATGAGTATTCACGTCGTGCTTATCTTTGGGGTTGCCAGACTTATCCGTGCGCCGTTTTTCTTTTTGGCGGTAGGTTCTAATGCCAATACAGGCGGCGCATCGTCGGCACCGATCGTCGCGACGGCTTTTCATCCATCGCTTGCGCCTGTTGGGGTATTTTTGGGTATTATGGGCTATGCGGTGGGTACGTTTGGCGGGTATATCAGTACCCAATTGATGCGCTTGGTAGTAGGTTAGTATTTATGTTATCCATATTCTGATAGCATTTTTTCCTCAAAAAACCTGCAATGATTGCGGGTTTTTTTATTATAAGGTGCCTAATGACTTAAGTTGTCGTTTTGTCTATCTATGCTATTGATACGTAAGCATTGCCACACCCCTGCATGAGTACGTGTTAACCTTCCTGCTACTCAGATGAATAATAATAAATACGTTAGCAATAGATAGTGTCTCAATAGGAAAAATAGCGTCATGGCCAATCCAAAACAATTAGAAGCAACAGAAAATAAGACAAGTATCGTCAAGAACGCTCTATACAACCCTAATCAAGAAAATATTCAGGTCAGAGGTGCGCGTGTTCATAATTTAAAGAACGTCGATGTGGATTTACCGCGCAATGCCTTAGTGGTCTTTACGGGTATATCTGGATCGGGAAAATCATCACTGGCATTTGGTACGCTATTTGCCGAGTCACAGCGCCGCTATCTTGATTCAGTATCGCCTTATGCCAGAAGGCTCATCGATCAGGTTGATGAACCCGATGTCGATACTATAGAAGGGTTACCGCCAGCAGTTGCCTTACAGCAGCAGCGGGGTACGCCGTCAGTACGCTCGTCCGTCGGTAGTGTAACAACCATATCTAATGGTCTTCGTATGTTGTACTCACGAGCCGGAGAGTATCCCGCCGGCCAAGAGATGCTGTATGCCGATGCGTTCTCGCCCAATACGCCAGATGGTGCCTGTCCCACGTGTTCAGGTATCGGCCGTGTATTTGAGGTCACCGAGGATCTGCTGGTACCAGATAATACCAAAAGCATTCGCGAGCGAGCTATTGCCGCATGGCCACCGGCATGGCAAGGTCAAAACCTGAGCCGTATATTGACCACGCTCGGCTATGATATTGATAAACCTTGGCACACCCTGCCAAAGAAGACCCGCGACTGGATCTTGTTTACCGATGAGACACCAACAGTGCCTGTTTATCCTGAGTATGATATAGAACAGACACGGGAGGCCATTGAGAAAGGGGAAAAGCCAAACTATATGGGTACGTTTACCAGTGCCAAAAACTTTGTTTTGCATTCTTTTGCCACCACTCAAAGCCCGCGCACCAAGAAACGCGTGTCGCAATTTATGCAGATATCCGAGTGTCCAGAATGTCACGGCAAAAAACTTAAGAAAGAATCACTGTCGGTTAAATTTGCAGGACTCGATATCGGTGAGCTGTCACAGCTTACATTGACGGACATGGCCCAAAAACTTGAGAAAACAGCGCATACCAAGATAGCTGATGATACACCAAACCGCGAAAAAGCCATCGTTGCCCAGCGTATTGCCAGTGATATTCTCTCTCGTATTGAGGCACTAACAAGGCTTGGGCTCGGTTATCTGTCACTTGAGCGTACCACACCAACACTATCGCCTGGTGAGCTACAGCGATTGCGATTAGCGACCCAGATTCGCTCGCAACTGTTTGGCGTGGTTTATGTCCTTGATGAGCCATCAGCAGGTCTGCACCCTGCTGACACGCAGGCGCTACTTGGGGCGCTAGATGAGTTGATCGCATCTGGTAACTCGGTGTTTGTGGTTGAGCACGACGTGAGTGTGATTGGGCATGCTGATTGGGTGGTCGATGTCGGGCCACAGGCTGGCACGCATGGCGGCGAGATTGTCTATAGTGGGCCTGTAGAAGGGCTACGTGAGGTTGCGCAGTCGCATACGGGTCAATATCTCTTTGCTAACGACACGGCGAATCATCAGTCAAAATCTGACACAAGGCAACCGACAGCGTGGCTGAAACTCGCAAATATCGAGCGCAATAATATAATCGGCTTGGATGTTGAGTTTCCGCTTGGGGTGATGACTAGTGTCACGGGTGTCTCAGGGTCAGGTAAGTCGAGTCTTATCAGCCAAGCATTGGTAGAGCTTATCAGTGAAGTATTGGGGCAAAAGACGGTTACTGAAGCGCCTGTAGGTGAGGCAGATTTGCTTGAGCAAGAGCTTGAGACAGTCACTGGTGGTGAAATCGTCGCTGGCATGGAGCAAGTCCGTCGTCTTATTAATATCAATCAAAAGGCGATTGGGCGGACACCGCGCTCAAACCTAGCAACCTATACAGGATTGTTCGATGATGTGCGTAAGCTGTTTGCCGCAACTAAGCAAGCAAAAGCACATGGCTATGACGCTGGACGTTTCTCGTTTAACACCAAAAAAGGCCGCTGTCCAAATTGTGAAGGTTTGGGTTTTGTCAGTGTGGAGCTGCTATTTTTACCAAGTGTCTATGCACCTTGCCAGGTCTGTCACGGGCAACGCTATGATGAAGAAAAACTTACCATCACGTATCGAGATAAAAACATTGCTGAAGTATTAAATTTAACCGTTGAAGCGGCTCATGAGTTCTTTGTTGATGAAGCGCCTATCTTGCGCGCATTGGATGCGTTGCTGCAAGTGGGGCTTGGCTACTTACGTTTGGGGCAGCCCGCCACTGAGTTGTCAGGGGGTGAAGCACAGCGTATTAAGCTTGCCACTGAACTACAACGCACGCAACGAGGCGATACGCTCTATATCTTAGATGAGCCAACCACAGGTTTACATCCTGCTGATGTATCCATGCTGATGACGCAATTAAACGGTTTGGTCGATGCGGGGAACACCGTCATCATGGTTGAGCATGATATGCAAGTGGCCAGCAATAGCGACTGGGTGATTGATATGGGGCCAGGGGCAGGTGATGAGGGCGGGTTAATTGTCGCTCAAGGTACGCCAGAAGACGTGGCCCAATCAGAAGACAGTCGCACCGCACCGTTTTTATTGGTGTGATTTTATTGATGTGACGACCAGTTTTCAAATTGGGTCTAAGAGTGAAGGGTATCCCCAATAATTATCAGGGCATTTGGGCAATTCAACTAACGTGCGACGCAACGCATCTGACCATTGATGACGGATGGTATTAAAGTACTCATCACCCTCATCAATACGGCGACCTTTGGGTAAGATTAAACTGTCATTACAGTTAGGCTTACAATATCAATTTTAAAACATAATGTATGGATGACAGTCTGCGCCGCTCAGTAATGTATTTATGAGCGGCGTTTTTATACATTTTAATATAGTAATTATCATGGCGTGCTACTGGTTATCGCTATAATATACGTAGAACGGCTGGCCTATATACTAAGAAGAATAGGGATAAAGTGTATGTTTGACATCATAAAAGACTGGCGTGAGCAGCGTATATTGGACAACAGCAAGTTCACGCATGAAGACTGGGCGCGGGCGGCTGAGTGTATCATGATATTGGATAGGTTGACTGAAGACGAGCTAAGCCGCTTGTTTGACTTGGCGACTTTGTTTTTGGATGATAAGTCGATTGTGGGTGCACAAGGTTTTGAGATTACTAATGCGGTCAGACAATCCATTGCACTACAGGCGTGCTTGCCTATCTTAAACCTCAGCCTTGAGTGGTATAGCGGTTGGTCATCTATTATTATTTATCAAGGTTCGTACAAAAGTGAGAGTACAACGGTAGATGAATTTGGTATCGTCCATGAGGGCAGTCAGCACCGTAGTGGGGAAGCATGGCAGCGAGGTCCTGTCATTCTCTCATGGAAGGATGCCAAGCACTCAGGTGAGCGTGACGGACACAATGTGGTGATTCACGAGTTTGTGCATAAGCTTGATATGATGAATGGCCGCGCTAATGGCTTTCCACCGATGCAGCCTGACATGGATCCTGCACGTTGGACACAAATCATGTCGCGAGATTTCGAAGACTTTCAAACGCATCGTAAGTCAGGTTTAGATCGTTATGGTGCGACCAATCCTGCCGAGTTTTTTGCGGTATTGAGCGAAGTATTTTTTGAGACGCCGCAAAAGCTAGTGGATGCTTATCCTGACATTTACGATATTATGGTGAAGTTTTTTAAGCAAAGTCCACTTCAGCCAAAAGCATAAAGTAAAATATATATCAAAAATTAAATATAATTCAATATGATAAAGAGACAAAAAGGGCAGTGCTTCATATATGACGCATTGCCCTTGTTTAATATAATTTATCTGACCATAAAGATGCTTACGCTGTTATTTAAACCGTCCACTGATCGTTAACGACAGCGACGAGATAACGCTTACCCTGATACTCATCAAACACCAAGCGCAACACCCGCCAGTCTAAACCGCTGTATTCATCACTACCTTTATAGTAAAACTCAACGACATCAGAGTTTTGATATATTTTATTTAGGTTATTGATGCTATTGCCACTTTTTTGAAACTCATTGACGCTAAGGGTAGCGTCATTAAAGGTTTTGGCCTTTACCCAAGTGTCTAGGTACTCTGGTAGCGGTATGATTAATGGCTCACCAGAGCCGTCACGTTCACCCCAAGTAAAGCGGATTTTGGACTGCTGCAAATACTGTGCATATTGCGCGCGGCTAAAAACCTTGTCTGACTCAGGGCGCACGTAGGCATACATCGAAAAACGGACGCCACGTGTGGGATGAATATCATCAGTAATTCTAGCAAAATCCTTATTGGCGAGTGCCCGCTGTATACGCAACGCTTGCTGCTTTAGGGTTTGTTGACTGATATCAGTACTTATAGCCGTTGCTGAGGTGCTGGTAGGTTGAGCGACAATCGCTTCGCTGGACTCAGAAGCGGACTGGCAGCCAGTCGCGGTCAAAGCAAGCAATAAAAGGCTACTAGAGGCCAATGCCGCAGATTTCTCCTTGAAAAAGGTAGGTAGTATTATCATAAAAGCATCCTTACCACAGTTATTAGTGAAATAAACGTCACGATAAGCCACTAAAAGTTGTCATCACAATAGATAAAAGAGCATAAAAGCGCTATGTAATCGGAATTTTGATGAGTGAACCTGAATGATACGATAATACAGCAGAGTCGTTATATGGCTATGATGTAATAGACCGTAACACTTATAAGATAAAAGCTCGTAGAGAACGACATGCCAACATACAAATCGCTGATATTACTATCAACCATAGCACTGACAACTGTCGGTACTGCCACAGCAGATGTGACAAAAGCATTTCAGAAACAAGCTGCTGTGGCTGATATGAAAATCACGACCATCACAAAAATGTACCAACAAGATATCGATGACCAAGGTATGAGTAATCCTATAGTGCTACAGCAATATGCCAATGCTGATTTACAAGCAGCCATGCAGCTAGAACAAGATTACTTTGATAAAAATCAAACGTCCTGCAATGTTGATTATGATGTGCTGTGGGATTCTCAAGACCCTGATTATACTCAAGACAAGAAGTTTTCGATGACTGATAAAGGATTGGTTAAAGTCAGCTTGGCGCAAGGTAGCAATATTTATTATGATTTGACATGCAATGATAAAGATTGCCAAATCGCAGATGTTAGCTTAAATGAAGATGGTGGAACTTTGAGTAAGCATTTGCTTGAAACTTGTCGTTAGTAGAAAACTGAATTGATATTAAAAATGTCAGCGCCAAGCTATTTTAAATTTAAAAATACGCAGTTAAATATAGAAACGATATGACGCAGATTGATATTTACTCTTATACTGAAACCGCCGGTATGTTTTCGCATAATGTATATTATGTTAAATAAGACATCTCGAGTAATTTATTTATGGAACCCATGATACTATCACAGCATAAATAAACTCTTATTTGATTAAGTTGTTAGCTATTAGAATTTAAAGATATTCTATCTAGCACTGCTCAATAGAATACTTTCTTGCTCCACATAAACAATCACCGTATAGAAAGACAGACACTATCCTTAATATCTGTCTTTCTATACGATGATACGAATCACAAAATAAAGCCAATCATAGTTATAATCGTTATCAGTTTTCTAACGACAGCATATTCATAATTAGCTTGATCAAAGTTTCTTTTTGACTGGGGTCAGACTCAGCAACCAATAAGGTTAACGCGGCAAGTCCAGTATCATTAATCACTGTATCGCCTTTACTGTCAAGTAGGCGCTGATTGCGATGCAAAAAGTCGATAAATAAAAATGCGCCGCTACGCTTATTACCATCAGTAAAGACGTGATTTTTGACCATAAAATAGAGTAAATGCGCCGCCTTGCTCTCAATTGTCGGATAAGCTGGCTCACCAAACACCGTTTGCTCTAATGTCGCCAAGATACTGTCCAAGCCATCGCCGCGCGGTTTGGCAAACAATACTGTCGCCTCACCTCGTGCTATCAGCTGCGCCTTTAGATGCGTGAGCGCTGCCATGGCCTCAACTGTACTGGGCAGAATACCGCCTGCCTGTCCTACTGGCGCATTGAGCAAGCCTTCGTCATAACGCTGTAACCACAAAAACGTCTGTGTGTAGCGGCTGATAATCTCAATGAGTCCGCGCCCTTCATCGGTGTGTAGCTCGGGGCTTTGGGCAGTTTTTTTGATGAGGGCTAGGGCTTGCTGTAGCTCGGCGGCGTTTTTGTCAAAGCGTTGTTCATTGATGGCATAGCCTTGTAGTAAGTACTCACGCAAACGCTGAGTCGCCCATATCCGAAACTGCGTGCCTTTTTTGGAATTGACCCGATAACCCACCGAGATAATGGCATCTAGATTATAAAAACGAATCTTACGGCGTACTTGGCGCGACCCTTCTTGGCGAACTACCGAGGATTCCTCGGTAGTTGCTGTTTGATCTAATTCGCCTTCTTTGTAAATGTTTTTTAGATGTAGTCCTATGGTATCTGAATCTTTGTCAAACAAGGTTGCCATTTGCGCTTGCGACAGCCACAGCGTCTCCTGCTCTAGGCGAATCTCAATCTGCGTTTGCCCATCATCGGTGGTGTATATTTCAAACTGATTGTCAGTGTTGGTGATGTCCAATTATGCCTCCTTTACCATGGCGACAGCATCTGTTCTAATACCGATACTACCAGCCAATACCTAAGACAAGCTATTTTATTAATTCTATAAAAAGCTCATTATTCAGTGGCAGTGGTTTTTTGATCGGTTTGCGCTGTCACAATAAGGCCTTCACCCCATACAAATAAAGTATCGGCTTTCTGCTGAGGGTGATGAGCGCCTACTCGCTCAAACTGAGCAAATAACCATTGTCTAACCTCCCTTTTGTGTTGATTGGCGATTTGATGCGGCATAGACTCAGCAGCTTAATATTCGGCGCACGCATTGATAAACATACATCCGTGAAAACCCTCTGATGAGCTCCAGTCGGTCAAAAATCCCAAACAGCTCCTAGCAACGTCTTCTGCTGGTTTGACATCCCATTTCTCACAATAACCTTTTAATTGCATCATAAACATCTGGTGATGATAGTGGCTTGGTGGCACACTTGCTACTGCATCCTTGCAGTGGTACGCAATAGTTTAGCACTGATGATGTTTCTAGGATCATTCGGTGCCAGCTATTTACTTATCTTTGCCTATTCTGCCAGCCCCTTTGCATGGCCAAGAAATGTCATCGGTGGACATGTTATCGCAACCTTTACAGGGCTTGTATTTATGACACTATTTGGTATTCAATGGTGGAGTATGGCAATGGCGGTCGGTACGGCCATTGCCATAACAACCTAGGTAAGAATAGCCAGTATCCAACCTATTGGTGGTAAATATTCACTGTAAGTAAAGACATCGTAGGCTGAACAGACATAGCAGGCAGGCTGGTATTGTCAATGATTCAAATAATCGCCCAGCCAAGCCAAAAATGCATCACTGCTCGTCGATACGTTCAGGCGCAGATAGGTTGAGGCACTGGCATCTGGATGAAATAAATGCCCCGGTGCCACTAGCCAGCCATCGCTATAGGCATCTAGTGCCAGCTGGCTGGTGTCTTGATGCGTATCCACCCACACAAAGAGGCCTGCCTGCGTATGCTCAGGATAGACAAGTCCGATCTTAGGCAATGCTATGCGCATCCGCTCATGCGCACGATATAACTGCTGCTGGACTTTTTTGATTTGCCTGCGGTATTCACCATGCGTCCATAAGTGGTGAATCACGCGCTCACCAAACTCTGGCGTACTCATATTACTCAAGGTTTTGATACGCAGCACATCATCAATGAAATGATCGGGACAGACCAGTAAGCCAACGCGCCAGCCTGATGACATCGACTTTGAAAATCCTGTCGCATAAAACACGCGCTCGAACTGGTCAAGACTAGCATAACGCAGGACTTGACCACTCGGCAAAAACGCGGCGTATAAGTCATCCTCAAAAATATACGCGTCGTATTGATGAATAAGATTAAGCACTTGATGCGCCCGCGCAGGATGCAGATTATAAGAGGTGGGATTGTGTAGCACGCTGTTGGTCAAATACAGCTTTGGATGATACGTTTCAAACAGCTGTTGCATCTGCTCAATATCGGGGCCTTGGTGATCGCGCTCGACCGCGACAACATTGAGTCCCTGCTGTTGTAGACAGCTCGATAACCAAAACCAGCCCGGCCCATCGACCATCACCGTATCACCGACCTCAGTCAATAGTTGGGCAATCATAGTAATGGCGTGTGATATGCCTGCGGTGGTCATGACATTGTCTGTATAGGTCTGCATACCTAGCACATTCAGCTGCTGCACCAGTTGCTGACGCAGCGGCAAATAGCCTTGCACCGCGCTATAGTCATAGATGAAGCCGTCTGCTTGCTGGGTGACCTGCCGTATCGCCCACTCCATCTTGTCATTACGTATCCAGTCTCTAGGTAGCGTGCCCACGCCTGGGGATCGGTGATGCGGAATATCGCTCGACACTTGCTGTACCAGCCAGCGAGTATCTATGACTGGCTGCTTGGGGGCAACTTTTTTGTCACGGTTGGGCGGTACTAGTCTTGTCTGCTCATTCACATAATAGCCTGAGCTTGGCTTGGCGACCAAGACATTGGTTGCCACCAGTTGCTCATAAGCTTGCACAACGGTGAAGCTCGATATACCCATGAGTTTGGATAGTTTTCGCACCGATGGCACACGCTGGTTGGGCAAGTAAATTTGCCAATCAATGCGCTGCTTTAGCCATTCAGCGACGGCAGCAGTCTTTGTTAAGTTAGGATTGAGCTTGTAGTTTTCGACCATGATAAAAGTACTTATCGTTGATAATAAAAATCTAAAAAATTGTCACGCTAAGAGCGACTATACACTTTGTTCATCATAAGTGAAACTGTATCGGGTTTGTTGTGGTCATATAAACTATAGTTGAGACATTCCATATGGATCGTCATTATTTAGGATGACACTATGAACCCGATATACACTGCACTGGCTGTACTGGTTACCTTTATTTGGGGTGTGAACTTCACCTTTATTGCATGGGGATTAGAGAGCTTCCCGCCACTAATGCTCACTGCCCTACGCTTTTTCTTTACCGCAGTGCCCTTGGTGTTTTTTCTTAAACCGCCTACCTTTAACCGTACCTTACTCATCTATGCTATCGGTACCTTTGTCATGCAATATGCCTTTGTATTTACGGCCATGCATCTAGGTGCGTCACCGGGTTTGACGGCGTTGTTGCTACAAATGCAAATTTTTATCACTGTGTTGTTGGCGTACTTTATCTTGGGTGAAGCAGTCAGTCGCATGCAAGTCATCGGTATGATGGTTGGGGTATTGGGCCTTGGTGTGATTGCGCTCAATCTCGGCGGAGATATGCCTGTGGCTGGATTTGTCTGCATTTTGATTGCCGCAGTGGGCTGGAGCTTTGGCAACATTGCATCCAAGCAAGCCTCAGCACAAGCGACCTTAAAAGCGGCACAACAAAAAACAGCAACAGCACCTACCACCGTTAAAAACAAAACCTCTGCTTTGTCTGCTCTTGCACTGGTCGCATGGGGCGCTCTGATCGCTTGCGTGTTTTTGACGTTATCTTCGCTTATATTTGAGACCGATGCATGGCAGCTGGCAACCTTTACCGAAGCGTCGATGAAGTCGTGGCTGTCGCTTGGGTTTATCGTGTATATCTCAACCCTAGTCGGCTTCGGACTCTGGGCACATCTACTCAGTCAAAATACTGCCTCCAAGGTTATGCCATTTGCTCTATTAGTGCCGGTATTCGGTATGACAACGTCCGTAGTGCTTACGGGCGAAGTTGTAACGTGGTGGAAAATGCTGGCAATGATATTGATATTGTCGGGGTTATTACTAGCAAATGTGAAATTTGGGATAAGGAAAAAACCTGCTCATAAGTACGGAGTCTAATAGTTCACTCTTAGATAAATGGATAAACGATAGTTAGTGATCTTTAAACTAAACGGACTCAGCGGAAAGCTCAGCTTATTGCCAGATTTACTGGATAACTCCAAAACATGCTTAAAACCGTATTTTTTACGAATGACTTGATGCATATCATTGGTAGATTTTTTCTTTTGTCTGGTCGCAAATCCCACATGGCGTTCAAATCTGACCATGTCTGTTTTTACTAGATTGTCGCTGTTGACTCTCGGCATAAAGACAGGCTTATGCTCTACCCCATTTTGTCTGTGTGCCATAGGGTGATTTTTTTTGCTCCATAATAGGCTGCCTTATATCCATCGTCTTTTATAAATTTTCAGTTATCTTTTCGGTCATCGCTACTTGGTTTATAGATGCTAAATCCAAACGCCGCGCGCACAACGAGAACGAGGCAGTTTATCTTATTATGCATCATTTATCTGCCCTATTTTAAATTTACCAATAGACTTGCTGAGTTTTGTTTTTATGAATACTTAGAAAATTGGCTTTTAGTCGTTTTACGTGCCTGCACTGATATTAGACCTTAAAACAGTACCTTCCAGATTTGCACAGAATAGTACTATGACCCTGATTTTTATATTCTGTGCGTGTACGCGACCGTGTTTTTTTTAATAAATCCGCGCTATCGTTTACCAAATGGACGATTCGCCTTATAAATCCCTCCAAGTATGTGCTGAAATGATGAGCAAAAAAACGGTGCTCAACCCAATAAGCGTATGATCTACTCCTTATTTCCCCAATATGCTACAATTATCCCCAAGTGAGCCTTGGGGATAATTAGCACATAAATCCTTTTGTATAAAAGGCCTGTAATATTATCATAATAAATATCGGTGTCCATATCAGTGTCCAAATACTCTTTGGCTTTTTACAGGAGGGTATTTTCATAAGTTATCGAATTTGCATAAACTATCACGCATTTACCTCATAAAAATTACGGATAAGAACATGGCTGTCGACAACATAAATGATATCAATAAACTTGAATGTCGAGATAAGGATTACTCGGTCAGTGTCTCAGGTATCGCGGGTCTAAGTCTACGTGTCTATCCAAACGGTAAAAAAGAATACTACCTGCGCTACTCTCATCCACATGTCGATGGTAAGCGACCCAGAATGATGCTCGGCAAGGTTGAGGACATCAGTCTATATGAGGTCAAGTACAAAGCAGAGACCATACTTAATACGGTCGCAAACGGCTCTGACCCTAAAGCCATACAGCAAAAAGAGCAAGTGAATAAGTATGCTCACCTAAAGAACGCCACGTTCGCTGACATTGCGCAAGCATGGCGAGATCACAAAACATCCAGTCGTCAGCAAAGCAAATCAAAAAAACCTGCGTTTAGTGAGTCGACACTCAAATTTTGGGATTTGTGCTTGGGATACATGTGCCGTGATATTGGCGATCTGAGAATGAATGATATCACCAGTGAGATGATATTAAGTGTGTGTGAAGCAATCCAACATAACGACAATCAAGCGACCTTCGTTGGCGCCAGTACGCGGCTGTATACGGAAAAAGTATTTTCATTCGCTGTCGCACGAGGATTATGCGATAAAAATGTAGCGATTGACACCCGTGGCGAGTTGGCACCTGCCAATTCAGGCAATCACTTGCCAGCTATTACCAAGCCCGATCAGTTTGCGACGCTTTTATATGAAATGTCCAATTTTAAAGGGGCAAGCAAGCTTACATTAGAAGCCATGAATTTATTGCCTTATGTGTTTGTCCGTAGTATTGATTTACGCTCTATGCGCTGGCAGGATATCGACTGGGATAATGATACATGGGCATTCTTCCCGACCAAAGGCGAAGGTCGCGACGACATGGTGTCGCACTTAGTCGTGCCATTAGCGACGCAAGTGATTGCGCGATTACGAAACATTCAATCTATCACAGGACATAAAGAGTATGTCTTTGCCTCAATGCGCGGTTCAAGCAATGCTTATATCAGCAAAGCCACACTGGTACAGATATTTCACCGGCTTGGATACAAAGACGTGCAATGCGCGCATGGCTTTCGGGCCTCGGCCAAAACCTTGCTTATGGAACAGCCAGAGTTACGCTACTCAGACATCGTCACAGAATTACAGCTGGGTCACAGGATAAAAGACACGCACGGCGGGGCTTACAACAGACTTGATGAAATCGATACTAGGGTAAAGATGATGCAAGATTGGGCGGATTATATAGATAAGCTGCGAGATTACGCTAAGACGTAAGCCAAGTGAACTCGAGCTAAGAATTGTTTGAAAAATAGACGGGGCGTTAAATACACTATAATATGACGAACATCAATTGATAAAAAATTGCTTTGAGCGTCAGACATAACTACCCATTCATGTTAAATTGTAAAAAACGGTAAGGATGTCTGTAGAGATAAAAAATCTATGATAGCCCTAATATTATACTCGTTAACACTGTACTCACTCATTTAATAAGAAGGTTGTTAAGGATGACTTTAGATAATAACGTACTACGTAAACGCACCAGCTTATTGGGTTCATTGCTAGGCGATGCCATTTCTCGCCAATCTGGAGAGCAGACAATAGAGACCATTGAGACCCTGCGTAAAGGTTTCATTCAACAGCGTCGTGAGCCAAATGAGGCACATAAACAGCAGCTTATCGACTTTATTGCGTCTCTGGACAATCAAACTTTAAAAAACGTCATACGTGGATTTTCTATCTATTTTTTCCTAGCCAATCTCAGCGAAGAAAACTACTTGCGTGAGCAGCGTCATAAGCTGCGTATGCAATCGGAGCAAAGCTGGGAAGGGTCATTTCGTCGTACCTTACTTGAATGTCGTGAACGCAATATCGAGCCCGCTCAAATGCAGGAGCTGATTGATCAGCTAAAATTTACACCTGTATTTACGGCGCATCCCACCGAAGCGCGCCGTCGTACCACAATGAATATCTTACAAAGTCTATTCACGCACAGCGATGCTTTAAACAATGTGTCTGAAAACAGTTTCGCCTACGAGCAAGCCAAAGAGCAAACCGCTCAAACGATTGACTTATTATGGTCATCAGATGAAGTGCGCACCCGCAAGCCATTGGTCTATGACGAGATTAACAACGGCCTGCATTACTTTAATGCCAGCTTATTTAATGCCATTCCCAAAGTATATCGTAATATCAAAAAAGCCATTGTTGATATCTATCCAGAGCTGACCGACTATCCACTGCCTGCCTTTATGAGCTTTGGCTCGTGGATTGGCGGTGATAGAGATGGCAATCCTTTTGTGACGTTTGAGACCACAGAGCTTGCCGTGTTGATGCATGCTGATACCGTACTGCGTCACTATCAAGTACTACTCAAAAAACTGCGCCGACAGCTCATTCATAGTGACACTATTGTCACCGTGTCTCCCGACGTATATGCCAAGATCAAAAGTTATGATGAGCTCGATCAGCGTGTATTTGATTACAACCTCGATGATTACGGCAACGAGCCATACCGCCGTCTGCTTTCTTTAATACTCACTAAGGTCAATGCCACTAATCGCCGCATTCAAAGTAAAGGGACTGATATTGAGGCTGAAAAAGACGCCTATGCCAATCCAGAAGAGCTGCTAGAGGACTTACGTATTATCCGCCAAAGTGTCGCTACTCACGACAAGGCGCATGCAGATGGATTATTGCTCGATGTGGTTCGCCTGGTAAAAACTTGCGGCTTTCATTTGGCGGCGCTCGATATCCGTCAAGAGTCGTCTTATCATGGTGAAGTGATTGCAGATATCTTTGCGAGTGCCTCCAACCTGCCTGATTATCAAACGCTAAGCGAAACCGAACGTCAAGAGTGGCTCACACGCTTGTTAGAAAAACCGGGTACGCCGCTCATCTATACCGATAACTTAACAGACAAAACGCGTGAGCAATTGGCATTGATGAATTCGGTCGCCACCTTACGCAAATTGGTGGGACAGGCGACTTTTGGCAGCTATGTTATCTCAATGACGAACAATGCCAGCCAGCTACTAGAAGTATTGCTGTTAATGCGATTTGCCGGCTTATGTACGATTGATGCTGAGGGTCAATTGTCTGCTGACCTACCTGTCGCACCGTTGTTCGAAACCATCGAAGATCTTAAAAACATCGATAAAATCTTGCCTGCTGTGTTAGACAATCCACTATATCGCGGATTGCTACAGAATACAGATAATACGCAAGAGATCATGCTAGGTTACTCGGACTCATCAAAAGATGGCGGTATTATCACCTCGGCTTGGCAGCTGTATAGTGCGCAGCAAACCATTAATAGTATTGCTGAGCAATATGGTATAAAAACACGATTATTCCACGGACGCGGCGGTTCGGTAAGTCGCGGCGGTGGCTCAACGCACAAAGCCATTGCGGCACAGCCGGCTGGCACGTTACATGGTCAGATTAAAGTGACCGAACAAGGCGAAGTGCTTTATGCCAAATATGCCAATACGGATACTGCCGTGTTTGAGCTAACCATGGCAATCACGGGTACACTCAAAGCCTGCTCGACAAGATTTGTCGTACAACCGACTGAGTTGCCAGAGTATGAAGCCTTGTTTGCACGGTTAGCAGAAGCAGGCGAGCAGCGTTATCGAGAGCTGACCGATCATACGGAAGGGTTTTATAAATTCTACTCACAAGTGACCCCAGTACAAGAAATCTCTTTACTGAACATTGGCTCACGCCCTGCCCATCGCAAAAAAGGCTTGCCAAGTAAAACCACATTGCGAGCGATCCCTTGGGTATTTGGCTGGTCTTTAGCACGCTTTACCCTACCTGCTTGGTATGGCGTTGGTAGTGCTCTGCACAGTGTCAGAGACAACGAGATTTTGATGAAAGAGATGAATGCGCGCTGGCCATTTTTTAGTGTCTTTATCAGTAATATTGAGATGGCTTTTACCAAATCTGAGATGAATATTGCACAAGCATATAGCCAGTTGTGTGATGACGAGGCGCTACGCGAACAGATCATGAGTGAGGTGCTCGATGAGCATGAGCTGACTTCTTCCGGTCTGAATTCTTTGCTAGATCAAGAAACGCTTTTATCTGGTCAGCGAAACCTTGCGGCATCTCTGCAGTGGCGAGACGCTTATCTAGACCCGATTAACTATATACAGATTGAGCTGTTGAAGCGTGCTAGACAACAAAATGAAGATACGACAGATAACCATAAAGATGGCGATCTCAATGTAGAAGACCCATTAATCCGTAGTATTAACGCACTGGCAGCGGGTTTACGTAATACGGGGTAAGAGACGATACGACTGACCAACCAACGAGAATATTCTGATAGATTGCTACTGTCATAGTTATTTCAGTGTGCTTGCCAGCACGATGGTGATAAAAAAATGTACCGTCGCCCATTATTTTTCCGTGGCACGGTACAAGGTACTATATGCCTCTGCTTTAATTAAAATGCGCCTAAACCTAACTATTCTAATCATTAGTCTCACGATACAACGTGGTTTGTGACTCTTGCCTAAAGTCTTCATAGGTAATGGCAGCCTCACTCTCTGGAGCTGGAGAGGGTTCTATAGGCTCAACTTCAGCTGCGGGCACGTTTTGTTCGCTATTGTCTGCATTAATCGATTGTGCTGACACTAACGGCTCCTCGACCGTATTGGCGTCATTAGGTAATGGATCGTCATCGCTATTCACTACAGGTTCGGCGCCGACCACTGACGTGCTAGTGGTAGCCGCAGGCGCTGTCCCATTTAAGCCACTATCATTGCTAACAGTAGTATCAGAAATAGAAATCGATAAAAATCCTGTAAAAATAAGGGTAAGTACGACAATAGCAATAAGTAGTGAACCAAAAATCATACCAATAATGAGAGGTTTTTTACTACTGACCACTTTTTTTTGTGGTTTTATAGCATCCCTATGATCTGGTTCCAATGGGTTGGATTTAGTATCTAAAGGGTCATCGATCGTTGTGTTAGATAAAGGCGTCGCTTGATCGAGAACGACAGAAGATGGCTTTTTTTCTTCATTATTCTTACTTAAATCACTATTTAAGTTATGGTCAACACCAGCATAATTATCCATTCGTGTATCTGACACCTTGTTTTGTGTCGAT
The DNA here is from genome assembly GCF_002341255.1 of Psychrobacter sp. UBA2514. Taxonomy (NCBI): domain Bacteria; kingdom Pseudomonadati; phylum Pseudomonadota; class Gammaproteobacteria; order Moraxellales; family Moraxellaceae; genus Psychrobacter; species Psychrobacter sp. UBA2514. The sequence continues at coordinate 55,866 of NZ_DDNS01000035.1, read as the reverse complement.
GCATTTTGACCTGAAAAATCAAAAGTAGCGTTTGTTGTGCCGATGTCGGCAAACTCTAATCTTGGCTCTTTATCGTTATTTTCATCTTCGAATAGTTGCAACTCTTCTACGCTTAGAGGCTCAAAAGCAGGTAACTTACTTGCCGTTTTTAAGGATGTTGAATCATCATTATCATTTTGGGTATCATTTTCAGCGCTTTGGACTCGACTGATAAAACGTTCGTAAATATTGTTTTTGACACGCTTACGCGATTTTTTATGAACGAGTTGAGACAACTCTTTGTCAAAATCAGTACCGATGTCTTTTTTTTCGTCGTTCATAAAATAAAACCAAGCCAGTTTATGCTACTGACAGTAAATGACTGATAAAATGAAGTTGTGATTTTTATTGCTCAAATGTAACAGCATCACTAGTCCCCAATATAGTTGCTCACACCCCTATCTTCAAGCACAATTTATTTTAGGTCGCTAATATTTGCACAGCTTGTCTTAAGTTAAGTAGTGAGGTAGAAGCTTATTAAAAACGGCTTGTATAGAGACAACATATACCATAACAGGCTTAATAACATGGATTTAAAACAGCTCAATGCATTTATTGCTGTCGCGAATTTGCGCAGCTTTAGTGCAGCCGCAGAAAAGACAGGACTGTCACAGCCAAGTTTGAGCCGCCTGCTGAAACAGCTTGAGACCGATATGGATGTCGTGCTTATCGATCGTTACCACAGGCCATTACATCTGACTGAAGCGGGCGAATTTTTTTACGATAAGATAAGCACCATATTGACAGAAATCGAGACCGTCACGAGTATGACCCAGCGTTTATCAGCGCCAAGTAGTGCGCTAAACATCGGCTTTGTGCCGTCAGTATTATATGGGTTACTCCCTGAAATCATCGCCATGCTCAAGCAGTCCAATTCTGATATAGAGGTCAACCTCAAAGATATCAGCTCTTATCAGCAAATGGAGGCACTAAAATCTGGTGAGATTGATATCGGTTTTGGGCGTTTTGCCCATCAAGATCCATGGATTCAACAAATATTACTGCGTCATGAGCGCTACGTGGTGGCCTTACCAAAGTCGCATCCTCTTGCCCATGTAAAGGAGCAGCGCTTGATAGATTTGGCAAATAATCGCTTGATTTTATACCATCAAACGCATTTGCCGATTGCCACCACACTACCAACATCAGAGTCCATCAAAGCAAAGCAGGAAGCTAATACAAAAACCAGACGTGTCATCAATGAAAAATCTGCACTTAGCGAGCCGATTACGGAGCCGTTGTTACATTTGTTTGCACAATACGGTATCTCACCCTTTATGACCACCACGGTGAGTGACTTGCAAGTAGCTCTAGGCTTAGTCGCTGCGGGCGAAGGTATCACGCTTGTACCTGCCAGCTTAACCACAGTACGTACAGAACAAATCAGCTATCAGCGTTTGGTACACGAAAACGTCACCTCTCCTATTTATTTGCATACTCTCAAAGACTTTGTGCATCCAAGTATCTCTGAGTTATTGAATGCTATCTATCAGGTCTATGAAGAACGAGGCATCACCTACCGGCGTCAAAAATTTGTGTAACGCTCTTAAATGACCAGATATTGCGTGGATATTGTGTTATAAAGAAACGCCAAAAATAATCTGCCCTAATACTTGATATTATCAGATTAATATGTTAACCAAAAAGAATGGCAATACAAACAAATAGTAATAACTATCACTGTTAATAACTAGAATAATCATTCTCCTGAATCGTATTGGTGTGCTAAAGTCGATACAAGATTAATCGTTTTATAAAAAAGCACGTACAAACATGTCTAAAGCGGTTGTCTAATGATCACTGGCAAACTGACACAGGTAAGTGATGTTTTGCCGTTTTAACCATTTCGAGGTATTCATGTCCACACAACCACTCAACAACCCAAGTACCACTGACGATATCGTTACTGAGCAACAAGAAGGCTTTAGTTGGCGTATCTTTGGCCCCGGTATTTTGATGGCGACCGCTGCAATCGGTGGCTCGCATCTGATTTCATCGACGCAGGCTGGTGCTATATATGGCTGGCAGTTGGCGATTATGATTGTTTTAGCCAACGTGTTTAAATATCCATTTTTTCGCTTTGCAACCGATTATGTTTACGATACGGGCGAGAGCTTGATTGCAGGTTATGCCAAGCGCTCAAAGGTGTATCTTTGGGTGTACTTTATCCTCTCTATCTTATCAGCGGTCATCAGTACGGGTGCGGTCTCGCTAATTGCAGCGGTGATTTTAGGCTTTATGCTACCCGCCTCTCTTGAGTTATCGACGATGGTGCTGTCTATGATCATCGTAGCCGTCTCTTGGTTCTTTTTGATAGCCGGTCATTATAAATTGCTCGATGGCGTGACTAAATGGATTATGATTGCTTTGACGGCAGCTACCGTTGCCGCAGTCATGATTGCCGCTGGCAAGCCCACGGTTATGGCAGCAGATTTTATTGCTGTGTCTCCTTGGAACCTAGCGACACTCGGTTTCATCGTCGCACTCATGGGCTGGATGCCAGCGCCGCTTGAGTTTGCCGCGATTACTTCTATGTGGACCTCTGCCAAAGTCAAAACCGATCACACCACGCACAAGCAAGGCTTGCTCGACTTTAATGTCGGTTATACCGTTTCAGCGATTCTAGCCTTGTTTTTCTTGTCACTTGGTGTGTTTGTCCAGTATGGTTCAGGACAAGAGATTGAGTTGGTCGGCGGTGCTTATATCAACCAGTTAATCAATATGTATACGGCAACTATCGGTGAATGGTCACGATTGCTGGTAGCGTTCGTCGCCTTCATGTGTATGTTTGGCACCACGATTACTTGTGCCGACGGCTATGGCCGTGCCAATGCTGAGTGCTGGCGTTTGCTAAAAGGCGAAAGCGAAATCAATAAAAAGCAAATCGCTTTTTGGACGACATACGCTATCGGTGGCGGGCTGGTGATTATTACGTTCTTCACGGGACAATTGGGCGCAATGCTTAAGTTTGCCATGATATCCGCGTTTGTCTCTGCGCCTATCTTTGGTTGGCTCAACTACTCATTGGTTAAGAAACATAAAAAACTGTCCGCAGGTATGAACGCTCTGTCTATCGCAGGCTTGATATTCTTGGCAGGATTTGCCTTATTGTTCTTAGCCAATTTGGCAGGTTTATTTGCTTAAACTTAGTCTTTTTTAAGCTCATGATAAATGAAGCCCTAATAGCTCAGCTGTTAGGGCTTTTTGGTAGGAACAGGACAATTCGTAGAGCAATATGCCTATTATAATTGTAACTAAATGTAAATTATAAAGCCTCTTAATATTTGAATATTTGGGTAATATGAATACTTATCATAGCGAAGTATTGAAAAATACATAATGCTATTTGTTTTATGAATAATATTAAATTAACTACAATTAACAATTAAACATAATAAACAATAATCTACAAGCTAACCTTTGCAGACGTGGATAATTGGGTATAATCAGTGACAACAACAAGATTATTTTATATCCATACAAGCTCATGAAAGGATACTCACATGACCTCACTCTCAGCAGGTGCACGCTTTCGCAGTGCGCTTAAACAAAAAAATGATAATAACCAGCCACTACAAATTGCAGGCGCGATCAATGCCTACACCGCGATGATGGCGACCCAAGTCGGTCACCAAGCGCTGTATCTCTCTGGTGGCGGTGTGGCAAACGCGTCATTTGGTTTACCTGACTTGGGCATGACCAGCCTTGATAACGTGCTAGAAGACGCTCGCCGTATTACGGATGCAGTCGATACCCCGCTACTTGTCGATATTGATACCGGCTTTGGCGGTGCGTTCAACATTGCTCAAACCATCAAAAAAATGGAAAAGGCAGGCGTGGCAGCCGTCCATATCGAAGACCAAGTCGCGCAAAAGCGCTGTGGTCACCGTCCTAACAAAGAAATCGTTAGCATCTCAGAAATGGTTGATCGCCTAAAGGCGGCATTGGATGCGAAAACGGATTCTGATTTTGTGGTGATGGCTCGTACTGATGCGTTATCAGTCGAGGGCTTAGACGCTGCTGTTGAACGTGCCGTTGCCTTTGCCGAAGCAGGTGCAGACATGATCTTTGCAGAAGCGCTGACCGATATCGAGATGTATCGTAAATTTACCGATGTACTCGACATTCCCGTCCTCGCCAATATGACCGAGTTTGGTCAAACCGATCTGTATACCACTGACCAGCTGTACGGTGTGGGCGTCGATATGGTGCTGTACCCACTATCCGCTTTCCGCGCCATGAATAAAGCGGCATTGAATGTCTATCAGCACTTGCTCGATGACGGTACGCAAGAAAAAGTCGTCGATACCATGCAGACACGTATGGAGCTTTATGATTTCTTAAACTATCACGAGTTTGAGCAAACCTTAGATAAGCTGTTTGCGGACAATAAATAATCATAATAAGCAGTATTTTCACTTAACAATATAAAAAGCTACCCACAAAAGGAATGTAGACATGGCAGCACAGAAAGAACTTTCAGGCGCAGGACTTCGCGGACAAGTCGCTGGCAAGACAGCATTATCAACCGTTGGCAAATCGGGCTCTGGTCTGACCTATCGCGGCTATGACGTATCAGAGCTGGCGGATAAATGTATTTTTGAAGAAGTCGCGTATTTACTGCTCTATGGTAATTTACCTACGCAAAGCGAGCTTGAGAATTATCAAGCTAAGCTCAAAAGCCTGCGCGGCCTACCACAAGCATTAAAAGACGTGCTTGAACGTATCCCAAGCGATGCGCATCCAATGGATGTGCTACGTACTGGCTGCTCAATGCTGGGCAACCTTGAGACCGAAACGGACTTCGCTGAGCAAAACGATAAAACTGATCGTATGCTTGCCGCATTCCCCTCAATCATCAACTACTGGTACCGCTTTAGCCATGATAACGTGCGTATCGAGACTGAGACGGATGATGCGACCATCGGCGGTCATTTCTTGCATCTGCTCAAAGGCGAAAAGCCAAACGAGCTGCACGAAAAGGTCATGAACGTGTCGCTTATCTTGTATGCAGAGCATGAGTTCAACGCCTCGACCTTTACTGCGCGTGTCTGTGCGTCGACTTTATCTGACATCCATTCTTGTATCACTGGCGCAATCGGTTCACTACGTGGTCCATTGCATGGCGGCGCGAATGAAGCGGCGATGGATATGATTGAGGGCTTTAGCTCAGCTGACGAAGCCGAGACAGAGATGATGGCCATGCTAGCACGTAAAGACAAAATCATGGGCTTTGGTCATGCCATCTATAGCGAATCAGATCCACGTAACGTCGTCATCAAACAGTGGTCTGAAAAACTGGCTGCTGACGTTGGTGACGAGGTGCTCTACCCTGTGTCTGTGCGTGTTGAAGACGTGATGTGGCGCGAGAAAAAATTGTTTGCCAATGCTGATTTTTTCCATGCATCAGCCTATCACTTTATGGGTATCCCGACCAAACTCTTCACCCCGATCTTTGTCTGCTCACGTCTGACTGGTTGGGCAGCTCATGTGTTTGAGCAACGTGCCAACAACCGTATCATTCGCCCAAGTGCCGAATATACGGGTGAAGATCTACGCCCAGTACCAGATATGGGTGCGCGTTAATCTATATAGCGTTTATTTTAAAGAATAGGTTTGTAAGGTGGGTTAGCAAAGCGTAACCCACCGATCTGATTAGCGCACCCTACAACTTATTTCAATGCAATTTTTCCTACCCTTTATTTAGCAAAGTTTATGTTAATTGAATCCTGTCACAGGAATAATTTTTGCTAAGTAAATTATTTTTTATACTTACTCTCAACCCATCTCACTTATAAAGGAAAGCCCGCCATGAGCGATGATAGCAAGCAGCCTTTAACGCAAGTTAATCCGCAAACCATGAATAATGAGTATAAAAAACCATTACCAGCTTTGGATGGAAGCAGTACTGACCTGCACTATTTCGATGTCGAACAAGCAGTTAACGAGATTGAGCCAGGCGCTTATGCCAAACTGCCGTTCAGCTCAAAGGTGCTATGCGAAAATCTCGTGCGCCGCTGCCCGCCAGAGGATTTGACCGAAGCACTCTCACAGCATATCTACCGTAAGCAAGAGGTTGATTTCCCATGGTATCCTGCCCGCGTGGTTTGCCACGACATCTTAGGGCAGACTGCGTTTGTTGATCTTGCAGGACTGCGTGATGCTATCGCAGCGGAAGGCGGTGATCCTGCCAAAGTGAACCCCATCGTACCGACACAATTGATCGTCGATCACTCGCTAGCGGTTGAGCACGCAGGCTTTGAAGAAGACGCATTTGAGAAGAACCGCGCGATCGAAGAGCGCCGTAACGAAGACCGTTTTCACTTTATCAACTGGTGTCAATATGCCTTTGATAACGTCAACGTGGTACCGCCTGGTAACGGCATCATGCACCAAATTAACTTAGAGAAAATGTCGCCGGTGGTACAAGTTGTCGCGGATCAAGACGGCGATGCCATCACCTTCCCTGATACCTTGGTCGGTACCGATAGTCACACCCCGATGGTCGATGCGCTTGGCGTTATCTCTATCGGTGTCGGCGGCCTAGAAGCTGAAAGCGTGATGTTGGGCAACCCTTCATACATGCGCCTGCCAAACATCGTTGGCATTGAGCTAACAGGTAAGCTGCAAGAAGGCATTACCGGTACGGATTTGGTACTAGCAATGACAGAATTTTTACGCGAGGAAGGCGTGGTCTCAGCCTACCTAGAGTTTTACGGCGAAGGTGCGCGCAATTTGACTGTTGGCGACCGTGCTTCTATCTCCAATATGACGCCAGAGTACGGCGCAACTGCTGCGATGTTCTCTATCGATGAGCAAACCATTGATTATCTGCGTCTCACCGGACGCTCAGAGCAGCAAATCAAAATCGTTGAAGCTTATGCCAAACAAGTTGGTCTGTGGGCGGATGGCCTAAAAGATGCTGAATATGAGCGCGTGCTGCATTTTGACTTATCGAAAGTGGTACGTAATATCGCTGGTCCTTCACGTCCACACGCTCGTGTGTCAACGACTGATCTGGTTAAAGAAGGTATTGCACACGGTGAAAATGAAAAACTACCAGAACCAAAAGATGGGCTAATGCCAGATGGCGCAGTAATCATTGCCGCTATTACTAGCTGTACTAACACCTCAAACCCACGCAACATGGTGGCTGCCGGTATCGTCGCGCGTAACGCAGTAGAAAAAGGCCTTATTCGTAAGCCTTGGGTCAAGTCGTCACTCGCGCCAGGCTCAAAAGCCGTTAAGCTGTATTTAGAAGAAGCCAACTTATTGCCCGAACTACAAAAACTGGGTTTTGATGTCGTCGCCTTTGCTTGTACCACTTGTAATGGTATGAGCGGTGCGCTCGACCCAGAGATCGAGCAAGAGATCATCGAGCGCGATTTGTTTAGTACCGCCGTATTATCAGGTAACCGTAACTTCGATGGTCGTATCCATCCGTATGCCAAGCAAGCGTTCCTCGCCTCGCCGCCTTTGGTTGTGGCGTATGCTATCGCTGGTAATATCCGTTTTGATATCGAAAAGGACTCACTCGGCAAAGACCAAGATGGCAACGATGTTTATCTAAAAGACATCTGGTTTGAGGATAGCGAAGTCGATGCTATCGTGGCTAAAGCTGTCAAACCTGAGCAGTATAATGCCGTCTATATCCCAATGTTTGATGAAGCCAAAGCACAGGCAGGTCGTAATGAAGCATCGGTCATCGACCCTCAGTACGACTGGCGTGAGATGAGCACTTATATCCGCCGTCCGCCTTATTGGGAAGGCAAGATGGCGGCGATGAACCGTCTTAAAGGCTTACGTCCACTAGCGGTACTTGGTGACAACATCACCACCGACCATATGTCACCATCTAATGCGATTATGGGCGACTCTGCGGCTGGCGAGTATCTTGATACTATGGGTCTGCCAGCGGAAGACTATAACTCATACGCCACGCACCGCGGCGATCACTTAACCGCGCAGCGTGCCACCTTTGCCAACCCTAAACTATTGAACGAAATGGTACGCGATGAAGATGGCGAAGTTGTCCAAGGCTCACTGGCGCGCGTCGAACCAGAAGGTCAAGTCATGCGCATGTGGGAAGCGATTGAAACCTACATGAACCGTGAGCAGCCGCTGATCATCATCGCAGGTGATGGCTATGGTCAAGGCTCAAGCCGTGACTGGGCGGCCAAAGGCG
>NZ_DDNS01000035.1:30528-47572 GCF_002341255.1 Psychrobacter sp. UBA2514 | reverse complement strand
GTGACTGGGCGGCCAAAGGCGTCCGTCTCGCTGGTGTGGAAGCGGTTGTCGCTGAAGACTTTGAGCGTATTCATCGTCAAAACTTAGTGGGCATGGGCGCGCTGCCGCTACAGTTCGAGGAAGGCGTGACTCGTCATACGCTAAATATCGATGGCACGGAAACCTTTGATGTCACAGGTGAAGTCTCGGCTGGCGGGTTGATGACTCTAGTAATCTATCGTACCGATGGTAGTACCACTGAGACGCCTATTATCTGCCGCTTAGATACGGCTGATGAAGTAAAAATGTACAACGCTGGCGGTATGCTACAACGCTTTGCTAAAGAGTTTATCGAAGGTACGTTAGATATTGCTTAAGATTATTATGTAGGTTTTAACATGATAAATAACAGAGTATAAAATTCGCCGATGTTGTATAACCTTATATGACGTCGGCTTTTATTTGCTTTTGCGTTCTATACACTGAGTTTTGTTACTTACTCCTAAGTACTAGATAGCAGCTAAATATTGAGTTTGCTTAACCAATGGCGTAATATGTACTATATATTGTACAAGTTATAAAGCGTATTATGAAAGGAGTAAAACATGAGAGTCGTTAGTTTTTCAGAAGCCAGAAAGCATCTAAAATCTGTCCTAGATACGGTAAACGATGATGCCAATGCCACTATCGTAACCCGCCGTGACGCTGATGATGCCGTTGTGATGTCACTTGATTACTACAATAGCCTGATGGAAACCGTCTATCTGCTCAAATCTCCTGCCAATGCGGCGCACTTAGCGGACTCTATTGCCCAATATAAAGCTGGCAAGACCGTGACGCGTGAGTTAATTGATACATCAGAAAATAGTGATAAAAGTGACGGTCGCAGCGATGATAATGAGCACACGGATAGCGATATTGAGAGTGCTTGAACTCAAAGGCTTTAATCAATCCAAAGGGTCTAACAATGAGTGAGCAATTAGCATGGACAGACGCTGCGTGGAAAGACTACTTGTACTGGCAAACGCAAGACAAAAAAACACTTAAGCGTATTAATAAACTTATCACTGAATGTAAGCGTAATCCGTTTGAAGGGATTGGTAAACCTGAACCTTTAAAAGAAAACCTATCTGGATTTTGGTCAAGACGCATCGATGACGCCAATCGATTGGTATATGCCGTCGATGATAACTATCTGACGATTATCTCTTGTCGCTATCATTATTAATGAGCGTTCTTAGTCGTTCGTGTTGACTTGCTGATGACGCCATACCCAATCTGATAACAATATAAAAAGGACTCAATACAGTGACCCAAACCAACTCTCAATCAAAACCAAAATTCGCCCCGCAAATCCCCATCCCTGCCACCTATATGCGCGGCGGTACCTCAAAAGGCACGTTTTTTAAATTGTCTGATTTGCCTGAGCGTTGCCAAGTTGCTGGCGAGTCACGTGATAAGTTTTTGCTGCGCGTCGTCGGTAGCCCTGATCCTTACGGTAAGCAAATTGACGGTCTCGGCAATGGCAGCTCTAGTACCTCAAAAACGGTTATTTTATCGGCCTCTGACAGACCAGATCATGACGTGAATTATCTGTTTGGACAAGTTAATATCGCAAAGCCCATGATTGATTGGGCGGGTAACTGTGGTAACTTAACTGCAGCCGTCGGTGCCTGTGCCATTAATATGGGTCTAGTTGATGCCGACAAAATTGCTAATAGTATCGATGACAATGCTGAAAGCGGGATTTGTGAAGTGCGTATCTGGCAAGAAAATATTGGTAAAACCATTATTGCCCATGTGCCAGTCTATAAAGATGCAAATGACAAAGTACAGGTTCAAGAGACGGGCGATTTTGAATTAGACGGTGTCACCTTCCCAGCAGCTGAAGTCAAAATTGAGTTTATCGATCCGGTTGATGCCACCAGCGACATGTTCCCGACGGGCAATTTGGTCGATGATTTCGATGTATCAGGCTGCGGTCTAAATGCTGATAGCATCAAAGCCACCTTCATTAGTGCAGGTATCCCAACCATCTTTATAAACGCAGAAGATTTGGGCTTTACGGGTACTGAGCTACAAGGCGACATCAATAGTGATAGTGAGCTACTTACCAAGCTTGAAAAAATCCGTGCCACAGGCGGCGTTGCGATGGGGTTATTTAAAGATGTGAGCGAGGCGCAAACCAGCCAACACATCCCTAAAATCGCATGGGTTGGTAACGCACAGAGCTATAGCGCCTCTAGTGGTAAGTCGGTCGATGCAGAAGAGATTGATTTGGTCGTACGTGCCATGAGTATGGGGCAATTGCATCACGCCATGATGGGGACAGCAGCAGTCGCGATTGCTGCAGCAGCGACCACGCAAGGCACGCTTGTTAACAAAGCTGCTGGTGGTGGCGACTTGTCAGAGGTACGTTTTGGTCATCCATCAGGGACATTGCTCGTTGGCGGAAAAACCGAACTGGTCGATGGGCGCTGGCAAGCCAAAAAAGTGTCGATGAGTCGTTCAGCAAGGCGTATCATGGTTGGTGAAGTTTTTGTGCCTGCGGATGCATTTTAAGCGTCGTCATGGCTTACTTTAATTTGTGATAGAGTTTTATGCCGACATCTCCCCAACCTCGCCGCGCACAGTTAGACAAAAAACCGCCAGTCGAGAAAAAAGAACGGCGGGCGCTGCTGTGGAATATCCTCAAAAAACTGGCGGTATTTGCTAAGCCTTATCGCTTGCTTATTACCGCCACCTTAGCGCTGACTGCTCTAGGCTCCTTTACCGCGCAAGTTAATGCCTTTGTACTACGTTATGCCGTTGATACCTTGACCGAAATCGCTACCCTCGCTGAACCTTGGGAAGCTGGCGTGCGCATGCTGACCATTATCAGTGCGGTACTCTTAACCAAAGAGATATTATCGATATTCATCTCGTTTGGGCAACGCTTCTTCGGCGAAAAGATTCGTATCAATCTATCACGTGATTTATCGCAAAAAATCATTGAGCGCATCTTGACCTATCGGATGGCATTTTATACCAGTAGCGAAAACGACAGCGGCAAGTTGCAAACCCGTATTGATTATGGCGTCAGCAGCTTAACCAGTTTAGTGCAAAACTTCTTTATCGATATGCTACCGCTGTTTGCCAATGCAATCGTGGCGCTTATCATCATGTTTTCGACCAATTTTTGGATAGGCTTGGTCGGTCTTATTATCATTCCCATTTACTTTTTTATCAGCCAAAAACAAGCCAAGCGCCTACAAGGGTTTCGTCGGCAGATGCGCGGCTATAGAGAAGCCAAAAGCGGTTTGGTAATATCTTTGATCAATTCGATCAGCGTGGTGAAATCCTTTGTCCGTGAGTCGATAGAAGCAGAAAAGCACTTAGCCATTCAAAAGGAAATGACCGATAATCAGCTGCGTATTCGCAGTATTGGTTTTGTTTATGATGCCATCAAAACCTTTATCGAGCAGATTGGTGTGGTGGTTATCATCTTGCTCACCGCTTATTTTGTCCTACAAGGTGAGATGACCATTGGTATGATTTTGTTTCATGTCATGCTGTTTCAAAATGTCGCCGCCCCTATCCGTCAATTACACCGCATCTACGACCAGATAAATAATGCATTGACCTATGCCGAAGGTTTTTTTGATATTTTAGAAGATGACAGCCAAGTCGAGAGCATCGCTGGTATTAGTAGCGACAACCTAAAAGGTCATATCGAGCTTAAACATGTCGACTTTACTTATCCGAATGGGACGCAAGCGCTCAAAGACGTCAGCTTTACCATCAAGCCCAACCGTATCACGGCGCTGGTTGGCCTCTCTGGCGCTGGCAAGAGCACGATTATCAATCTATTGGTCAAGTTCTATGCGCCAGACGCTGGCACGATCTGCCTAGACGGGCATGATTTGGCTGACTGTGATACTCATGACTTACGTCAGAATATCGGTCTGGTATTACAAAGTAATCATATCTTCTCAGGCACTATTAGTGAAAACATCCGTTATGGCAATATGAATGCGACTATGGATGACATTATAGTTGCAGCCAGAAAGGCTTCGATTCATGAGCAAGTGATGCAATTAGCAGACGGTTACGAGAGTACGGCCAAATCGCTATCAGGTGGGCAGCAGCAGCGTATCGCGCTGGCAAGGATGTTTTTAAAAGATCCACCGATTGTGTTTTTGGACGAGCCGACCGCCAGTCTCGATGCTATCGCCAGTCAGCAAGTCAAAAAAAGCCTTGATCTGATCAAAAAAGATCGTACCGTTATTATGGTTTCGCACAATATTGCTCAGATTATCGACGCCGATGATCTGGTAGTCATAGAAAATGGCGAAGTGGTTGAGACAGGCACACACGAGGCGCTCTATGCCCAACGCGGCAAATACTTTGAGATATTTAGTGCCATGTCTGATAGCTTAAATTTAGACAAAATCAGTCAGACCCTAAAGGGTTAGGAATGGTTAATGACTGCCTAAATCGTTATAATGCCCTATTTTACCGCCTATTGCCAGAAGCTTGCCCATTATGAATTGTGAATTTTCTATCAAAACCTTTGATGAGCTGACCTCAGTTGACCTTTACCATATCCTAAAAGCACGCTCACAAGTGTTCGTCGTCGAACAAAACTGTGCCTATCAAGATATGGATGAAGTCGATTTTGATTGCTTACACTTGATTGCTCATCAAAACGCAGCGTTAGTGGGCTATTGCCGCATTGTCCCGCCTGAATTCAATAAATTAAAATCCAATCTATCGGTCGCCGACCCTACGATCAAGACCAACCACACTGCCATGCCTGCCATCGGTAGAGTGCTCGTACTGTCCGAGCACAGAGGTGACGGCCTAGCGCGGCAAATAATGACGCAAGCTATTGCTCATTGCCGCAAAAAGTACGGTAAAAAACGCCCGATTATTATCTCGGCACAGGCCTACCTGCTTAGTTTTTATGAGTCTTTGGGTTTTGTACCTGAAGGTGAGCATTATCTTGAAGATAATATTGAGCATGTGAAGATGGTGCTATACGTTGCTAAGAAAAACAAAGTAAGAAAAGAAAGTGTGGATACTGCGTCAACCACGACCAAAGTTTTAAGCTTCCTGCTGTTTATTATAGCAGCGCTGTTTATTTTAGGTCTGCTCTATTTGATGATTTAAACGGCCTGCAAAGTTTTACTTCTTAACACGATTCAGTCTGGTTGTTCCATATTGAGTATGCTACTTTTGAATGATAACCGCTTTAAAGGGATGACTGCGAGCATGGGTCAACAAAGCGAAAAGTTAGCACACTCAAGGAAGAGGAAACAACCATGTCAAATACCCATTCAGATACAGCCCATTCAAATACAAATGAGGCAACGGTAGAGAGCAATATCCGTCCAGAATATGACGATGAAATCCAAAAAATCGCCGATTATGTGCTCAATTATTCCATAGATAACGAGTCACCAAGCCCCACTGATGCATGGCGTACTGCTCGCCACTGTCTCATGGATACCATCGGCTGCGGACTACTGGCACTGCGCTTCCCTGAGTGTACCAAGCACTTGGGGCCTGATTGCCCTGATCAAATAACGCCGCATGGCGCTCGCGTCCCTGGCACATCCTATAGACTAGACCCCATCAAAGCCGCTTTTGACATCGGCTGTATGGTACGCTGGCTTGACTATAATGATACGTGGCTCGCTGCTGAGTGGGGTCATCCGTCTGATAACTTGGGCGGCATCTTGGCGGTCACCGACTATATCAGTCAAAAAAACATCAGCCAAGGGCAAGCACCTCTGACCATGAAAGCCGTGCTCGAGGCGATGATCATGGCGCATGAAATTCAAGGCGTCATGGCACTCGAAAACTCATTCAACCGCGTGGGTCTTGATCATGTGTTTTTGGTAAAATTAGCCTCAACTGCGGTCGTCGCCAAACTATATCAGCTGCCACGCGAGCGCATCATGGCCGCCATCTCACAAGCCATTGTCGATGGTCAGGCACTGCGCACCTATCGTCATGCACCCAACGCGGGCAGCCGAAAATCATGGGCGGCAGGTGATGCAACCAGCCGCGCGGTTCGGCTGGTAGATATCACTGCACGTGGTGAAATGGGTATCCCTGGCGCACTAACCGCACCGCAATGGGGGTTTTATGATGTGCTGTTTAGCCATACCAATAAGGATCTTGCGACCAAACCCGAAGACGAGCGTCGATTTACCTTTCAGCGTGACTTTGGCAGTTATGTGATGGAGAATATCTTATTTAAAATCAGCTTTCCCGCTGAATTTCATGCGCAGACTGCTTGTGAAGCGGCGGTTATTTTGCACCCACATGTGAGAGGTCGAATTGATGAGATCGAAAAAATTGTTCTAACCACGCATGATTCAGCAATTCGCATCATCTCAAAAGAGGGCGCGCTTGCTAACCCAGCTGATCGGGATCACTGCTTACAATATATGGTGGCTGTTCCCTTATTGACAGGCGATCTGATGGCGGAGAACTATGAAGATGACTATCATGAAGAGCATTTATCAATCGATGAGCTACGCGAAAAAATGGTGGTAGAAGAAGACGCACAGTATTCAAAAGATTACCATGACCCCAGTAAGCGCTCTATTGCTAATGCCATTCAAATATTCTTCAAAGATGGTAGTAGCACAGAAAAAGTCGCCATCGAGTATCCTATCGGTCATAAACGCCGCCGTGCCGAGGGCATTCCTATACTTGAGGCAAAGTTCCGAGCCAGTCTGGCCACCCGCTTTATCGACAGTCGTTGTCAGCAAATCATTGAGCTGTGTAACGATCAAGAAAAATTGGAGCAAACGCCAGTGAATGAGTTTATGGACTTATTTATGGCTTATTAGGGTTTTAACAGGATAACCACCCTAAACCACCCTATCATTTGTATCATTACCAAGATATTGACTACCAAGGTATCGACTCTCCTGCCCAATCGACAAAACTGCCTGATTGGGCAGCCGTCATCCCTGATAGCACTTCCAATAAACACTCGGCGCTATACGCTGGCGAGAATAGATGTCCTTCAGCGACATTGCCTTGAAACGGCGCAGACAGTTGGGTATTCACGGTTCCCGGTTGCATAACGACTACGCACACCTCTTTGAGTGATCGGCCCCATTCGATACTCAAGTTTTTCATCCCCATATTGAGCGCCGCCTTGCTCATTCTATAACTATACCAACCGCCTAGCTGATTGTCCGTGATACTACCGACACGAGCTGATATGGTCGCAAAAATCGCAGGATGGCTAGCGCTGCGTTCAGCTTTGGCGAGCAACGGTTTGATATGCTTGGCTATCAGCAAGCTTGCTAGTGCATTGATTTGCATGTTCTGTAAAAAGAACTCCGTTTCAATCTGCCTCAAGGCCTTTTCTGGCTGCGCCGTCTTGGTATGGAGTAATCCCACGCAGTTGATTACCCAATCGACATGACCCACGGTCTGCTTGATGGTGTCGGCCGCTTTTTGGATACTGTCTTCATCACTGATATTCATCGGTATCCAGTGTAGATTGTCTGCTTCAAAGTTCGGCTCACTGCGATGATAAGTGGCGAATACTTGTGTACTATGTCTTTTAGCAGATGCGCCGTCAGTTTGATCGGCAGCTGACTCTTGTACCAGCTGCTTGACCATGGCCTGACCGATACCGCCTGTGCCACCGATGATAAGATAGGTTTTATTATTCATCTAGAAGCGTCCTGTTTTACAAACCTTGATAGTTTCATTTTGGCTGATTTTACGAGTGTTTGCTATGATAAAAATAATAGACATTATTCTCAGTCTATATACGCTACAATACTTTTTAGCGATTAAACCCACATTTTTTGCTTTCCATTACTTATATTGACGTTCTTATACGGATATCAGCGCCTTATGCTATCACCCCAAGACCAACTGACCGAGCTGGTACGTGCCTTAGAGACCGATCAGCACGTCTTTGCCACTGACCCGTTACTGATCACAGAAAAGCTACAGAGCGAGGATGGCACACCTATCCAAAAGCTGCATCGACGGGCCTCACGCATCGATAGCAATGGGGCGCTTGCGCGGGTACTAGGTAAGATTGATGGTCGCATAAAAGGCATCATGATCGTTATGAGCGTGGTGTGGTGCATCTCGGGATTTTTGGGTCTGTTCACGCTATTGCAGTCCAATGTGGTGAACTTCTTTTATGTCTTGGTTTGCTTGCTTGGTTTTCATACTATTATGCTTGGTGGCTGGCTGGTGATGACACTCATCAATCGAGACCAGCAAGCGCCCAGTTGGTTTGCCAGTTTTGTTAGTCCAAGTTACCTCATACGCGGTAAAGACGATGTGACCAAGGCGGCCGTCGATCTGTATGAGCGCCAATTACAGCATAGCGGTATGCGCTGGTATTTGGGACGGTTTAGCCATCAGTTATGGCTTGCGACGTTGACCGGTATGCTGCTTGCGATTATATTTTTATTGATCGTACGTCAGTATAGCTTTAGCTGGGAGTCGACCCTACTCTCTGATCAGGCGCTGGTGAGCTTAACGCAAATACTCGGCTGGCTACCAGGCATGGTTGGTTTTGATGTGCCAGATAGTACAGCGATTGCGCAAAGCAGGTTGGTCACAGAAGCGATGCCATTGTCTGTGGCGCGGCAGTGGGCAGGATTGCTAGTCGGTAGCTTGCTGATGTACGGTATTGTCCCGCGTGCGATAGCGTGGGTATTTTGTGCTTTGATGTTCCGCCGCAAAAAAATGCGCTTGGATATCAAGCAACCGTATTATCAAAAGATCATAAATTTTTGGCAGCGTCAGGTGGTTGATGCAGATGACTTTACGGAAGCACCCGCACCTGTCGCGCCCAAAGCGGCGGTAAGTGCAGGCAAGAAACTGGTCGCCTTGCTTGAATATCCTTCAAATCAGGATAAATGGTGGCAGTCAGGGTTGACTAATGACCGTCATGATTTTTCAGAATCAAGTGAGATTGAGAATTTTGGTATCGTTGATGATCGTGAGGATATGGCACGGCTAAAAAACTACTTAGACGAGCACCCTGTGCAAGTCCTATTAGGTATCCATAGCAAAGCGCTGCCTGACCGCGGTACGCTACGCAAACTTGATCAAATCGCCGCTCATGCAAAAGATGGTCTTATTGTACAGCTGCTTAGTGATGCTGATTTGACACATGAGGATGAACCAGTGGATAAGCAAGCTGTACGCTATCAGCAGTGGCAAACAGCGCTCTCTGCGCGAAAAATTGGCTTGGTAGATATTGATTCTTAAAGTTTTTGAATGCGATACTTAATAAAAATTATTTTTATAAAAAGGACAAAATAAATCAGTAATATAGAAAATAGTTATCTCTTGGGTAACAAGGATGTTTTATAGTGGCTAGGAGCCAAATATGTCAACAGACAACACCCTCTTAACATCAGGTGAGTATGGTCAGATATTGGATAATTACAAAGAGGCGTTAAACCAAAGTATCTTAACCGCTGCACCAGAGTCATGGCAGCCAATGCTGGCAAGTATCTTACCTGCTCACTGGCAAGAATGGCTGTTACCGCTGGCTGGTGGCCCATTTCTCTTATTGTTTTTGGCAGAGTGGTTTTATCAGTCTAAGCGTGGGAAAAGTGAAAGCTTTAGCTGGCGCCGTGCGATGACCAATTTTAGCTTGGGCGGCTCTTATCTCGGGTTTGAATTGATTGTCCAAGCAATTATTGTGCTGCCTATTTGCCTGTGGCTATATCAATACCGACTGTTCACTATTGAGGTGACATGGCTGACAGCCATACCCATATTTGTCGCGGTTGAGTTCAGCTATTACTGGTTTCACCGTGCCTCACACCGCATGAATTGGTTTTGGTCAGCGCATGTTGTGCACCATTCAGATGATAAGATGAACCTATCCACTGCCATGCGCCAAAGCCTGCTGTACTCGGTGACAGGTTGGTGGTTATTTTTCGTCCCATTAATGCTGCTGGGTGTGCATCCTGTCTGGGTGTTTTTCTTTTATGCGTTAGATTTGATTTATCAGTTCTTTATCCATACCGAGACGGTGGGAAAATTTCCAAAATGGGTTGAGTATATCTTTGACACCCCATCCAACCACCGCGCCCATCATGGTACTAATGACGAATATATTGACCAAAATTATGGCGGCGTTCTTATTATTTTTGATCGCTGGTTTGGCACTTATGTAGAAGAAGATACCGTCAATAATCCCGTCAAATATGGGGCTGTTGGTGAGACCAGTCACGATAATATTATTGGTCTGATATTTTGGGTGTTTTACCGAATGTGGCAGCGGTTTTTTCGTGCCAAGGGCATTAAGAAAAAAATCAAGGTACTGCTGCGACCACCTACAGCAATCTCATAGCGTATCATGAATACATAAAATACAGTTTACGATATGGACACTACGCATCCAGAACCAACCTGCCACCAGATTTGTTTTACAATAAATGGCTAAAGTTTGATCATCAATAACAATAAGACGCGACTATGAATAATGACAATAAAAACCAAAATCACGAGCATCACACGCCTACAGGTCTTTTTGCAGACAAGGCGTTCCCCAGCGACTCAAATAATAACGCCAAGACCTCGCATTCGACAGTGTCAAAAACGGCCGCTCATTCGAAAGTGACTCATGATAATCCATCCATATCAACTGAATCAGTACCGCCAGCCACCACAAATGTGACAAAAAAAACCACCGCCAGTGGTGAGGCGCTAAAATTGGCGGTCGTGGGACACACCAATACCGGTAAGACCTCCATATTGCGCACGTTACTGCGTGATGTCTATTTTGGTGAAGTCAAAAACGAAGCGGCGACCACGCGTCACGTCGAGCAAGCAAGTCTGACAGACAGTCAAACGGGTGAGGTGCTGGTAGCACTATACGACACACCAGGCCTAGAGGACGCATCAGGACTCATGGACTGGTTGGAGGACAACACCGCCAGTCGCCGTGATGGTATTGAGCGCTTGCAGCAGTTTTTGGCATCAAATATCGCTCAAGGTGCAGATAGCGGTGTTCTAGACAGCTATGATTATAGCCAAGAAGCAAAAGTGATTCGTCAGCTGCTGGCAAGTGATATGGCCATCTATGTGGTAGATGCTCGTGAGCCAGTATTGGGCAAGTATAAAGATGAGCTAGCGATTTTATCGTGGGCTGCCATTCCGGTGATGCCTGTCTTTAACTTTACCGACAGTCAGAATGCCAATATTGATGATTGGCAAACCATGCTGGCAAGACGCAATCTACATATCTCCACACGTTTTGATTCCGTTGCTTTTGAATTTGAAGATGAGATGCATCTTTGGCAAAACCTCGCCACCATGCTCACTCATTCTGAGATGCTTGAGCAATTGATGCAGCGCCGGACTGAAGATTGGGCGCAGTTGTATGATGAGGCCAATATTATTATTGCTGACTTTTTATTGAATGTCGCTTCTTTTGTACGCGAGATCAATGAAGATGACGACCCGATGCCTGTATTAGAACAAATGCAAGAAGCGGTGAGGCAAAGTGAGCGTGCAATGCAGCACAATTTACTTAACCTCTATAAGTTTTATGACAATGCCGTTGCAGCAACCCCGCTTGAATTGCAAGCCTATCAGCAAGACCCATTTGATCCTGAGTTACTCAAGAGCTATGGTATCCGTACCACTTCTGGCGCAGCAGCGGGCGCGCTGTTAGGGTTGGGTATTGATGCAGCAGCGCTAGGTACGACATTGGGCTTGGGTGCAGCGATAGGTGGTATCGCAGGCGGGTTACTATCTAACACCAGTAGTATTGCCGATAGGATCACTGGGGTAAAACGCTTATATATCGATCCTGCGACGTTGACATTGCTAGCAACGCGAGCGATCGACTTACTCACTGCCCTACGCCATCGCGGTCATGCTGCGACTGATGCCACCCAGCTATTATACAAAGGCGAGAAAAGCAGCCTTGAGACATCGTCAGATGATGGTAGTTACCACAATGATAGCAACAGCAATACTAATGAAGATAGCAACCCGATTACCGTATGGCCTGCGAATAAATTACCTAGTGAGCTAAAAAAGGCTCGCGGCAAACCGCAATGGTCATCGCTTAGCAGTGGTAATTCTGAACAGGCGCAGCTGCTGCGCGCAGATATGGCATGGTCGCTATCGGGTAAGCTGCAATCGTACAAGCGTGAGTCGTAGTCATTTACCGTTCTATCGTTTGCTGCATCTAGCCTAGCAATGTACTCAAT
This sequence comes from Psychrobacter sp. UBA2514, assembly GCF_002341255.1. Taxonomy (NCBI): domain Bacteria; kingdom Pseudomonadati; phylum Pseudomonadota; class Gammaproteobacteria; order Moraxellales; family Moraxellaceae; genus Psychrobacter; species Psychrobacter sp. UBA2514. The sequence goes on along the minus strand of NZ_DDNS01000035.1, from coordinate 35,375 downwards.
GCCTCTGTGCCACGTACGTCTGTTTGCTGCAGATAAATTGGATATAGCGGATATTTAGAAAAATTGTTTTCAATATCCTGCAGCAAATCCTGCTGACGCTCAGCACGCCGGCGCCAAAACTCATCCGACTGCGTTGTTGATATCAACTGATTGATGACGATTGCTGCGGGCGTGAGCTTGCTGTCCTCTAGCTGTTCGATAGCCCGTTTGGTCTCAGCCAACGGCAACACGTCAGCCGTCATAACCAACACAATTGCCGTTTGTGTACGATCATGCAGCAGCAGTCCTGCTTGGCGAAACAACTGCTTGCGCTTTTCTAGCACGGATACCGCTTGCTCCCAGCGATCAGGCTTTTTTGCGGCAAACGGATTGGCCACATGGTTCTTTTGAGCGCTATCCGTTTGACTGCTTTTTTGATTGTGACTGTCCAAATGCGTCGCTACTGAGCGTAGCTTGGCTTGCCGTCGTTGCTGAGCAAGCAGTCCATCTGTCCATGCACCCATCATTTCTGGTAGTACTAGCAACCGTAGCGTATGCCCTGTCGGTGCAGTATCAAAGATAATATGCTCATAGCCTGCATCTGCCGCTTCGACTAAATGCTGGCACATGGATTCGAGCATCGCTGCTTCTTGGGCGCCGGGTGCTGATTTTGAGAGCTTCAGATGCTCACGAATTTTGGGCATCATATCTGGATTGGCATAGGATTTAATCGTACGCTCAACTTGAGAAAAATGCTCGTCAACGATTACATCAGGATTTAACTCAATGGCATCGAAATAAGGTGATATTGCTGTTTTCGCGTTATTAAGCTGTGTATCCAACACGTCGCCCAAACTGTGTGCTGGATCGGTTGAGACAATCAGCGTTTTTTGCTGCTGGCTTGCGTAATAACTGGCAAGTGCGGCGGCAGTAGTGGTTTTTCCCACACCGCCCTTACCGCCGATAAATATAATCGGTTGTGCTTTTAGTTGTTCTACTAATGTATGTAGAGGATGTAATGCCATATTTTTATCTCATTTCTTATATTATTTTTATTTTTCAATCATAAATAAACGATTAGCAGCAGCCAACATGGTCAAATGGGCATCTATCCATACCCATGCGCGTGTGCCACTCGTGAAAGTTTTCTAAAAATAACGGTTGTAACTCTAAGGTATAAAAGCTGGCAGGATTATCAATGCCTAAGCTTTCAGCAAACATCAGCAGCATAAAGAAATCTTCTTCATCACGGGCAGCACGTGCCATCGTTTGGCGATAAGGTGCATGATAAAACTCATTGAGTCCTGCCACAAATCGTTGCCACCATGGTTGAGTACTCTCTGGTGGTTGGGCGTTTTCTATATCATTTGATGTGTTTTTATTTTCCATAATTCGCTTATACCCTACTTATTTCTTATTACCTATCATGCCTATGTGATACAAAAAACGCCAGCAATTGCTGCTAGCGTTTTTAAGTTGATAAATATTTAGTATGGTTTAGCGTTTAAATGTCACCGCTTTTGCCTTTGTGTATCGACCATTCTTTGCGTAATACAGACAGACTCTCAAACGTTACTAAGATGGTTGCTATCAAGATAATGATATCCATAATGATAAGCAGCCAATTGCCATCAGTGAAGAAAGTTTTGAGCTGAATAAGTAGTGCAAATACCGTCATGACTAGCAAGAACGACAATGGCGCTAAAGTGTACCAAACTGTTCTGCCTTTACGTAACAAGATAACCGTTACGATCATTAGTGTTAACGCCGCCATTAGCTGATTAGTCGTACCAAATAGTGGCCAGATAATCATACCACCAGCACCATCAATACCGCCCGCGCCGAATGCTAATAGCAAGCAGCTGCCGACAGCAAGCAATGTTGCGACCACGCTTTTATTGAGGACTGGCAGGTTATAAAACTCACCGAACTCTTGGAAAATATAGCGTTGCAGGCGTACACCAGTATCCATAGTGGTACCTGCAAACAAGGCAGCCATGACCGTAAGCATCGTCTGTGATAGTACCATGTCAATGCCAACACCCGCATTTAATATGGTCGCACCACCATCAATGAAGGCACCGATAGAACCGTCGCCAAATTTTTGATAGACCGCTTGCCAATCACCAAGGGTAGCAAAACCTGCGGTTGCTGCTAGAATTGCGCCGAGTGCCAGCATACCTTCACCTAGCGCACCAAAATAACCAACGAAACGCGTGTCTTCTTCTTTATCAATCTGCTTAGACGTCGTCCCTGTCGCAACCAATCCGTGGAATCCTGATATCGCCCCACAAGCAATCGTCACAAACAACAGCGGCATTATTGATGGCGTGCCAACTGGCAGTGCTGTGTTTATTGCTGGCGCGACAATATTTGGCGTGCCGATAAAGATAGCTGCATACAATAAAATCAAACCAACGAACAGCTGCAAACCATTAATATAATCACGAGGTTGCAGCAGCATCCATACGGGCAACAACGAAGCAATCGCCGCATAGGCGAATAAAATAAGAATCCATACAGCGTTATCAGGTAAGCCCATTACGGTCTCAGGTAACACAATCGGGAACATAGGGCCAAGATAGATCAGCCCATATAAAGCGCTTACCCCGAGAATAGATACCCAAACCAAATTCATCTTGTAGCGATAAATACACTGACCGATGATAAAGGCAACCACTAAGGCGCCCCAAACAGGCAGTACAGCAGATGGCGTTTTGATCATCATATTAGCGATAGCAACACCAAACACCGCGTTGACCATCAATAGTAATAAGAAAATCACAACCATCATCAAACTGCGGACACGTGTGCCCATGACTGTACCCGCAATAGAGCCAATTGACTGTCCCCTATTGCGCATACTTGCCCAAATGGCCGACATATCATGTACACCAGCCATAAAAATCGTACCGAGCACCACCCAAATGATGGCAGGTACCCAGCCCCAAATAACCGCAATTGCGGGACCGATAATCGGTGCAGCGCCTGCCACCGAGGTAAAATGGTGCCCCCATAGTACATATTTATTGGTAGGAACATAATCGACCCCATCTTTCATCGTATGCGCTGGCGTGGGGCGACTGTTATCCAATGCTAAAACTTTAGTAGCAATGAATTTTGAGTAAAACACGTAGCCACAAAGCATAGCAGCAACGCCGAATATCAGTACAATAGCACTATTCATCTTATCTCTCCCTAGACAAGTAGTAGGTAGTCTTATAAGTTCAAGCTTTTTAAATCAAAATATAAAAAATATGCTAAATTAGTGTGCAGCGAGTCATTCATATAAACCGACCCGTCACCGAATAAATTGTAAAAATCATGTGTGATAAATATTAGCCAACAAATTTTCACATTGTACAATTAAGGTGCGTCACTAAGTAGCATATAGCGTGGTGAGTCTTTGTTTCAAATTCCGGTTAAATGGTAACCGATTTCACGGCAAATGTAACGCAAGTAAGACATGAAAAACAACAAATAAAGGAAGCATAATGGCACATTATTTTGGTTTCGTACCTTCAGATAAATTAAAAGTATTAATCAGCGAGGCCGAACAAGTCGTTGCTTCAAATGAGCAAGTAGAATATTACCCTTACCGAGACGCGCTCACTCATCAGACTGCACGAGATCTAACGGACAATTTGTTAGTCGGTTTGGTTGAGATTATTCCAAATCCTGAGCGTCAAGCGGCCATGCGCAAGATTGTTGCCACCATTGAACGTGCCACAGATACCCTACTCAATATCTTGTTAGGTAAAGAAAATAACGAAGATGTGCTGCCAAGCTTTCACTTTCTAAAAGATCAGGCAACTTTTATTGATAATGAAGGCGTAAAACGTATTGGCTTTAAGTTGTCAGAAGCAGATGCTAGAACTATCGTTGAAGGCTTTGCTGCTATCACACCAGAGCACGTAGATAGAGCCAAGTTTAAAACAGCGCTCGAAACCATGAATGACGCGACATTAACCCACTTCGTCAGCCGCTACGCTGAAACGTTAAAATTAGGTATGATCAAACGCAAATCAGTGCCAGTTGCCAAATCTGCGATTGATAAAGGAATGAATATGGCGCTTAACAAGCTACTACCTGATCTACCAAATGACTCTCTCAATCGTTTGGCGAATTATTACCGTCCATTTATCATTGAAAAACCAGAGTAATTGCTAAATTTTGATCAAATGGTCATATAACATTGGGAAAATTTACCAAAACTTGTTAAAATACTTGGCATTTTTCACCAAAGGTGCGCCCGATGACCCAAATCAGCAATCAAGAAATCGAAAAAACATTACGTAACTCAGAGTGCCTGATCAGCAGCATTGAAGTTGCTGCCGCTTATGAGCGCTTGGCCGCTCAGCTTAACCTACACTACGCTGGTTTGAACCCAATTGTGATGGTTGTTATGAACGGTGGATTAATTCCCGCTGGTCAATTATTGACGCATCTGACATTCTATCATCGTATGCATTATATCCATGCGACACGCTATCGTGACAACGAAGGTACTGACGATCTTGATTGGAAATTCAAGCCTGATGTGAGTATCGAAGGCGAGCATGTCTTGTTGATTGATGATATTTTTGATGAAGGCATTACTCTAAAGGCTGTTGTCGAAGAGCTAAATAAAGAAAAACCATTATCTCTCGAGTCTTGTGTGCTGCTAAACAAGCAGCATGACCGCAAAGTTGCCGATTTTGATGTTGATTTCGTTGGTATTAATGTCGCAGATCGTTATGTCTATGGCTGTGGTATGGACTTCCATGGTTACTTGCGTCACCTGCCAGGTATCTATGCTATCAAAGAAGATAAGGTTTAAGTCTTACCTCTAAGTGACTAACAATATCTAAGTTCAAAAAAAGCATCCA
>NZ_DDNS01000035.1:10034-30419 GCF_002341255.1 Psychrobacter sp. UBA2514 | reverse complement strand
TGGATGCTTTTTTTGAACTTAGAATGATAATCATAAGTACTCAAACTGTAGGGACAAACCGGTATGTCTTTCGGTCGGTGTTTGGACAGCTTTCTCAAAAGCGTGTTTCGTACTGTATATCGTCACTTGTTTTTTGGCACGAGTCACCGCTGTATAAATAAGCTCCTTGCTTAATAATCTTGCATGACTATCATCAAACGTAATTGCGACATGATCAAATTCAGATCCCTGCGACTTATGAATCGTCATAGCGTATGCAGTAGCAACTACCTCCTCGTTGAGTAGATTGACCGCAATCCCTTGGGTCTTATTTTCAAAAAATACTTCCAATTGATTTCGTTCATCTGATGTCTGTAAGCAAAAACCAATATCACCATTAAATAACCCTAATTCATAGTTATTCTGCAAAATCATAATAGGGCGACCGTGGAACCATGCGTTTTGACCCAGTGGGAGCTTTAGTTCAGTGAGATGCCATTGGGTGAGATAATTATTGATGTAATGATCGCCCCACTCACCATTGTGACCAGCAGTTAATATTCTGAACTCACTAAATATTTCCATCAATGATGCAATAGTGTTTTTTATTGATTCTGGCATAGATTTTTCTATTGGATTTCTTAGTAAATTTTTAACTATTTCTATATATGGTTGATAAATTTGGGAGATCTTTAAGATATTTTTTTCATTGCTTAGGCTATTTTTTATTTGATTGCTTGGTACAGAGTCTACTTGCAACGTATTCACGTATTGGAAACTCAAGGCATCGTCTTGCCTTAATAATTGCCAAATAGTTTGAAGATTTGTCTCTGCTCTATTGATTTGGATAGCCAGCTTGCCAATACCTGAGTCCGCGCCAAATCGGCGACTCTCAGTCAGCTCTGCATGAATGGATTGTAGCAATGGTATGCAGCATAAATCCGCCAATACCGCCCCTGCATCGACTGCTGCCAACTGGTTAGCATCACCTAACAGTATGAGCCTTGCGCCTGGTTTCACTGCACTCACCAAGTAATTAGCCAACTCAACCCCTAGCATCGACGCTTCATCAACAATGATAATATCTTCGCCAAGTGGATTATCGGCATTGTAACGAGGTCTGCCCGTCCGCCCAATACCTAGCAAACGGTGAATGGTTTTGGCTTCTTGCAGCTGCAAATTAATGCCCGCTGTATCCAAAGCAGCTTGTAAAGACTCTTGCATACGCTGTGCAGCCTTACCAGTAGGCGCTGCTAGTGCGAGACTCGCACTATCCGTACTAAATCTAATATTTTCAGAACCCTCCCCTCCACTCTCTGTCGCTTGTTGCAGTGCAATAACTAACTGAGCAACGGTGTATGTTTTACCTGTCCCTGGACCACCGGTAATGATACTAAACGCGTTGTTATTAGCGACATTAATTGCTTTTATTTGATTTTCGTGAAGGCTTTCAGGTATTGTTATTGGTAAAGGCTTTACTTTTTGATTCAAGATATTGTTAATATTTTTTGCCAAATTAAATTCGGCCTGCCATGCGCGATGTAGCCAAAAAGTAATAGATTCTTTTGAATTTTGGCTGTTAGTTATGTCGTAAATGATAGGTTGGTTATTATTGCTTAGGCTATTTTCTTCATTGTTACTATTAGTGTTAGCCTTAACCTCAGCAAACAAAGCATGCTTATTAACTAGATTTATGAAAAAATTAAAGTCGGTATTTTTTAGTAGCTGAAATACCTTGGCAATTGTATCAAAACGCTTGGTTAGCATGTCCTTTTCATGATTACTCAGCGCCAACTGTATCCATAGCTGATTCCGCTTATCAAATAATGTGCTTAGCAATGTAAATATCGACGTTTCGGCGGTAGATTGATCTTCTGGTTGAGTATTTGATTTGGTATCTATGAGCGCAAAGATTGGCATTGCTAGCACCTCTAATAACTGTTGCTGCCAAGTGTATAATGTGACTGACTCATTATTGATTTCACCTTGCAATACCTCTTCATGCTCAGAGGACTTAATGGTCAGTACGGTATGGCCCTCTTCTAAATGCGTCGCTAACATCATGAACAATGCGTTAAATAAATAATCGTCTTCTTTCTTATCAGCTTGTTTGCTCTCATTATTCGCTTTTGCATACGTTGCGTCGTACGCTATACGCGTTTGCTCACGGCGTAGCAAAATATAATCACTGATATTACTGGCCCAGCTTTCTTGTAAGCCCATTGCTGCACTGCTTTTATTATTATTGCTCATGATATATTTGTCTCTATTTTGACCTGTTTGATCTTTTTAGAATCTTTGATTAATGATAGTCGTTAGGTATGATCTACTAATCAGGTACACCAAATAGCGCATCTAAACCTTTGATAAAATCGATTGGTATATCCCACGTCACAAGTCCATAACGGCCGTTATGTGGTGATTCGCTCGTCTTAATAGCCTCTTGTGATACGGTAGCAGTTGCTTGAGCGTCGGGGCTATATACCCCTCTTAGAAAGACATATTCTACCGCCCCTAAATACCTAGACTCATTGCCTACATAATCAGCAATTCTCATCGAAAGGAATCGATGCAAAGCTACTTGATAAATTGCTGCTTGTAGCCAGTAGCCTGCTTTTGTCATAGCCTTTCTGAGTGTATTTTCATTGTAATCGCTTAGGCTATTTCCTAAAAAATTACTCTTATAATCGACCACATAGTACTTGCCAGCATACTCATAAACCAAATCAATCTCACCACGCAAGTAACGATACAAGTGCGTTCTATTTTGCGGTACAAGATTGACATGCTTGTCTGTCTCATCAGGTAGATACTGTTGAAATAACTGACTGATATCCTCTGCTTTAAAGCGCTCTGACAGCCCCATATTGAACTCTAATTCAGCAAAGCGTTGCTCTTCGTTGAGAGAATAAAGTGGCTGATTGGACGCTAGCAGCGGAGTACGCAGCACTTCTTCAATCCAAGCAATCAAGGCCTCATGCTTTGTCGTATCTATTGCATCAGCGTTAAATGAGACAGAACTCTCTTCTCGGTTACCTTGTGCTCTACGGCTTTGGTGTTCAGCACTGCTATACATCAGCGGTAATTGATAACTACTGACCGCTCTATCGATCACCCCAGACCACTGGGATTTATTAGTGAAATCGATTTTTTCAAATATCTCATGTAAAAACGTACCTGCATTAGCACCTTTTACAAAGGTAAAGCGAATATCCTCTTCTGACTTGAGACTTAGCTCATCAATTTTTTCGAGAGACGTATTACTATCAAGGCTACTATTAGGATAAGGCTCTAACGACATTGCAGCGTCTGCCATATCAATGTCTATCGCATCATCAATACGCTCATCAACAACAGCCATTGCTTGTGTTGATTCGTCTAGCTGACGAGCCAAAGCTGTAAAGCTGGTCTTAGCCCAACCATAAAAATAACTCGTTTTCATGACCTCAGCAAAAGGAACATACTCAATCGCTTGTGTCGTGGGTTCGATGGTAAGTTTGGTATCTGTTGACGTTACTGTCTTAGTATAGTGACTATTATAGAACTCATTAATATTATGACCTCTAAGCATACCTATCGTGCCTTTTAGCCTATCAGGTAATTCAAACTTTGCGTCTGGAGAATCAAACCAATAAAATACCGGTTTTAGCTCAAATCCTGTTTTGTTGCTTGGATCTCGCAGCACGATATAAAGCTGCTCGCTAGCCCGCGTAAATGCCACATAACCAAGTCGGCGCAGCTCATCAAAGCCTTCTTTTGTTTCGATATCAGTATAATAGTCCTCTACCGTAGCAGAGCCTTGCAATGGTGAGAAGCGGCGCTGATTACCTATAAATTGATCCTTTGCTGATTGCTGCACTAACGCTGAAGGTGCTTGCTGAGCATTATATAGATACAGACCATACTTCTCATTATTACCTGATTTCCTACTGGCATCTCCCATACCCAGTACATAGACTATCGGAAACTCAAGCCCTTTTGATTTATGAATGGTCATGAGCTGCACGCCAGACTCTGTGGGTAGCGGATACTGCTTCGCCCAATCGCTGTTGGGTGCAGCCTCTATGTGCTGCCTAAACCAAGCTAATAGCTCATGCTCACCCATACTTAGGCCATACTGCGCCAACACATCCATGATATGACGCAAATCCATGATATGTCGATCGCCATCTGGATGAGCGGCTAGTGCTTGCCAAACGCCTTGTGTCTGTATGGGGCTTTTATCTAGTAAGTAATGTAGCGCCGACAAAACACCAAAATGCTGCCAGCGCTGTGCCCCTTCCTTTAGATACGTAATAAAATCTTGATAGCTCTTTTTATGTTCTGTATTTTGAACATCGCTACTATTTAGATTGATACTATTAAGTCTATCGTCACTCTCAGCCACGCCTGACTCATGATCCGTCATCATGGCTTTGATATCGTTGATACTTAGGCCATATAGATGACTGGTTAAGACCCGATTAATCATGTCATGACGATACGGATAGAGCATGGCGCTCAGTAGCGCTGCGACATCTTCTGCCATAATCGTCTCGAAGATACTGACGTCACTGGTGGTCAGGGTTGGGACGCCTAGTTTGACCAACTCGTCTTCAACCTGCTTTAAATCTTTTTTGGTACGTGCCAACACTCCAATATCACTAGGCTGAATCGGCCTATCTTTTAATGTCTGACCACTACTGAGCAAGCTAGCAATATGACGAGCGGTGATTTCATACTCATCATAATCAAGCTCACCATCTTTACCATTAGGCAGGTGCAAGATGCTCACCGGCTGAGCAGAAAGCACTTCCGTCACCAAGCTACTATCTTTTGCGTCTGAATCCCTAAACCAAGATAGTTTACTCTTGGCTTCCTCACCTTCTTTTTCTTTCCTAGCTTTCGTATGCTGGTAATAAATATCACTGCCCAACTGTGCCAGCTTGTTGTCAGCAGTCGTTGCTGTCGGCATACCAAACCAGCAGTTTAGTGCATGAATCACCCCTGCATTTGAGCGACGGTTGGTGTTGAGCGTCCAAATGGTACTTTTGTCAAACTGCCCTTTCATATAATTATAGTTGGTCACGTCACCGCCACGGAACCCATAGATCGCCTGCTTTGGGTCACCAACCAGTAGCAAAAACTCATGGCTGGATTTTTTAGTAGTGGATTGCTTGTCATTATCCGACTGTTTACGTTTACGCTTTGGCAAATAGATACTTTCGATCATAATGGCTTGCTCGCCATTGATATCTTGCGACTCATCAATTAATGCAATGGGGTAATGGTGACGTATATAACGTGCTAGCTTATCGCCTTGCCGACCTGTTAGTGCTTGGTTTAAGCGCACCATCTGCAGACTAAAGGTGGTCTCCCCTCGCTCCTCTAAAATCACTGGCAGTCTATTGCGTACCGCAAGCACGATATGACGGTTAAGGTTGGCTAAAATAGTAATGATGTAACTATTAAACTGTTGAATATATTTATATAGCTTAAGCATCATCTGAACGGATTTAGTACTAATAAACCTCACTCTTCCTTGTTCTTTGTCTGCTAAGAATCCAGATTCCTCTGAGTCATCGTAAGTAGCTTTGAGTTGTTTTAAAAAATTTAATTGTGGTTTAGATAAGCTTTGAGAAAAGGATAGTTGCTTATTTTGAATAAGATCTTTGAAATCTTGATAAAAACCTAAATTTTTAGCAACACTTTTACGATTATCGAACCCTTCTTTTTTTCTAAAATCTTTATCAAGATAGGTTTGAATGTCATTAAAGTCAAAATTACAGAACTGATTCAAAAATTCTTCATAATTTTGGATATCAAACTCAATAGCCCTCATCTCATCAATCGGCGCAGAAATAAAGTTCAGCGAGCGAGAAACGAATTTTTTATGATCCCCTACTGCAGTCAGCTTACCTTGCTGATCCATAAGCGCATACAGTTTGGGCTGCTCATGATACAAACGGCTTTGAAACTGACGCAGCTCATCATGGATAATACTATCGGTAACCTGCTCGATACTACTGTCTTCTATAATCGCCATGCCTTGCTGATGACCGGTTTCACTACTGTACTCGGTCAGCCACTTTTGCGCCAAGCTATCGAGCGTCCCGACAAACAGCTTATCCAACGTGGTTAACACTAATGCAGTACGCCGGATCGCCTCCGCCATCGGATAGCTATACACATGATCTAATAGATAACCGACTAAATGTAGGTTAATGGGATCGTCCATAATAGCGTTTAAGCGTGCATGTTTGGCTTGCTCTTTTAACCAATCTTCACGCGCTTTTTTGACTTGCGCGCGCTTTTCTCGAGCCACCTGCTGAGCATGTTTATGGTCATGGTCAATATCTTGATTAAACTCATCAGCCTCTGTTTTAGCATTTGATTCGATACTTGAGTCGTTGCTTGTTGGCTTATCCTTGTTATTCTTGTTATCGCCCCTATCAGGCAGTACCTGCAATATATTGGGATATAAGTTATCTTTGTTCTTGGTATCTGCACTCAGGTTATTGACCCATTGTAATAGCTGATAAAACTCTACCAAACGATCATGGATACGCTGACGCATCTCGGCAGCGGCGGCTCGAGTAAAGGTGGTGGCAATGATTTGCTCTGGCGCACGCCGTGCCTCAATCAGTAGGCGCAGCACAATACCAGTCAGCGTCCACGTTTTACCTGTACCCGCTGAGGCTTCGATAAGGTGTCGACCCGTTAATGCAACCGCAACCGCCGGTGCTATTTCTTCTTTTTCCTCAACTATAGCCCCTAAGTCACCCGAAACATCTGGATGATCGTCAGATAAATTTGGTTGTACAGTAGGTTCAATAATGTCGGTTGTGTCAGTAAAATCTGTCATATAAGCGCATACTTTTAATTATTATCTATAAAATCTAGAGGATAAAAAGAAAACTAAAAACAACTGCTATAGCTAATTGTCTAACCCATCTAATGCGGTAAACATCGGCCTATACAGTGGTTGCGCCAAGGTGGTCAACGCTGCTGATAAGGCTCTAAAGGCATCTTGATCACGCAGTACATATTGCCAAATAGCATGCTGCGAGCAAGTGTCGTATACCGTATCTAAATGATCATCAGACCTTAACCAATCTTTAAAATCTGCTCGTTTTGGCCAATAACTGCTATTTTCATTATCATCTGCTTGCGATTTTGAGCACTTAGCCAAATAATTAAGCGCATATTCAGGCAGTAATGTGATGGGTGTTTGACCCGATAGATTGCCAAAAATCGCCCACTTTATTAGCTCCAGTACCGCATCCTCATAGACGATTGGGCTTAGTTTAAATGCGATGACATTTTTGTAGGCATCTACTTTTGAGCTCGATTTATTAAAACGCCAAATACTCACGCCATCATTTGCTGCCACTTGCTCAGCCGTGGTGCATCTGGCTACTTGCCAGTATAGATGGGACAACCAAAACTTAAGGAGATGTTTTGGACTGGCAGAATTAGGCAGTATATTTAACCATTGCTTAGGTGATTGCTCGGCATAGGTCATGCCTGCCTGAATATGAGCGTTTTTATCATCGTTATCTGATGATACTGATAGCCTTGGCGTTAACAGCGGCACTAGGCCTTTTATTTTGATAGATTTTGGCAGTAATGTAAGCCATGCGTCTGTGTCTATTTGACTGTTTGCGTCGCTATTTACACGATTAAGTATAGCTGCCAGCTCTATCTGAAAGGGGTGCTCTGCGGTGGGTGTCAGTAAATGCAAAGCTGTCATATCCTCTGTTCTACTTATATCTGTTCTACTTATATTAGGTACGACACGCTCACCAAAACCATTAGCGATCAACTGCTCTTCAAACTCTAGGCACTGCTGCTGTAATTGTTGTTGTTGATTGGGCAACGTGGTTTGGCGTGCTACCCCTGCTGGTATAATTTTTTGATACATCAACGTTGAGCTATCTTGCTGGACCTTATTGTCAGTACGCTTATCGGCGGCCAGCCTTTTAATCAAATGATCTTTAATCTGATAAGTTGTCAGGTGATCCAAAAACAACGGTTCCTGATGCGCCATCGCTTCCTCACCTTGTACCACATGCACTTTTTGAGACCGTAAAAACGCTTTGGCAGGATGGCGCACTTGATACACCAGCATACCCTCAATATCTATCTCGCCAATATTAAATACGGTATCACGCACCATTCGGGTGAGCGCCTGAGTCCTATCGCTCATATCATTAGCAGCAGTAGAAGTATCGAGTCCCAGCATATTGGCTAATGTAGACACGATTTGATGATTTATGTTCCCCAGTCCACCCAAGCGATGACCCAGCATTTGAGCAATGGCTTCGTACTGTGTTTTTGTGGGCAAGCCAATCAGTTGTGGATGCTCGCTAGATCTTCTTTTCTGTAGTGTCTCAAACACCGCTTGCCACAGCGGCGCCGGAGGGAATTGTTTTTTCTGAGCCAGTTTGGTTTTGCGCATGGCTTTATTTAGCAACCTATCTAGCTCATCGGCTGCTGCAGTATCAGGGTTGCTATCGCTAACATCATTAGACGTATCAGTTTTTTTCTCAGAAATCCCTTCAATATCCGCTTCAAACAAGCTTTTGTGAAAAGGTAGTGCTGGATGCTCAGTGACCAGCCACTCTTTGATGAGCTTTGGTAAATAACGCTTAAGACTCTCTGTCGTTGGATCAATACTTTCAGGCAAAGTATCAAGCGAGTTGACCTGCCACTGTACCTCACCTTGTAAGAACTGTAATAATTCACTTACTGGGTTCGCTGGTAGATGCTCATGAGTGTCGGTCAAGCTTTGTCCATTGTAGAATATCCAACACGCACTACGCGCACATAGTAGCGCATCCAAAAATGCCCCGTTATCATCATCCTCACTGACTCGATCGCCGCGCCGTGAATTGGTCGCTTTCATCAAGTCATATCGGTTGTCACGGTCACGCCCAGGAAACTCAGAGAGATCCATGTTGAGCATCACTACCAACTCAAATGGTACGTTGCGTAGTGCACCAAATCGACCAAAAGTGATCACGCCTGTCGGTTCCGCACTGACTTGCTGGCTCTCAAGCTCAGCTTCGATACTGTCTAGCATAAAGCTCAGCTTGAGCGGTAATTGCTCGACCCCTGCCAGCCTTTGCTCCACCTCTACTCTATTGCTATCACCACTAGAGTATTGTCTATAATGACGATTGGCACGTAAGCTCGATTTAAAGCCATTCATCGCATTATAGATAGCGCGCATCGTACGTGTTTGATCAACATCGCCAAAGTATCGATGAATCACTTGGGTCTCAATCTGATCGAGCCAATCTTCCGCTTTCATTTTTTGTGTATGGTCATCACGCCTTGCCACCAAACCAGCATAGATACGACAAAGCGCTTCTACAATCATGGCATCATTTAGACTCACTTGCGCGAGTGGTAAGCTCATCTCAGGTACAGCTGTACTTGGCCATTCATCTTCATGCAAAGGGTATAAACAATCACTCAGACCCGCCTCTGGCATAATTAAACCCAAAGTCAGTCTGTCTAACGCTTGTGCGAAGCTAAAGCGATAATCATAGTCATTGACGTCTAGGGTCTGCTTTAGATGCAGCTCATCAAACCCGCGGATAAAACCAGCTTCCACCAACAAATCACAACCACGGCTCATTTGCTCATGGGTCAACCCAAAACTCTCAAATAAGGGTGGCAGCATCAGCCAATCTAAAACCTCAGCCGCTTCAAAACGAGCGCTATGACTGCCAAGCAGCTTATAAAACCCAATAATCGCTTCCCATAACTGGCGAATATCAGCATCGACAACACCAGTCACCTTCGCAGGCAAGGTCAGGCCATCTTGTCCCCTGCCATTGACGAAAATAGAGCTAATTAGCGCATGATGACGCTCAACATCAGGTAGCAACACCACAATGTCTGATATATGGCGCTTTTTCTCACCAGCTTTGATGGGCTCATTGAGCCAGCGTCCAATCATAATGCGCAGTACTTCAAGTTGGCGCTGTAAATTATGACAAGAATGAATGCTTAGGCTATTATCTTGAGAAGAGATAGCCCAAAAACGGTCTTTTTCAAAGCGCTTATTCTCTAGTACCTCATCGTCGTACCATGACGTTTCTTGCTCAAAATCCAATGCTATTTGGTTGCTGACGGCCTCTGAGACTTTTGCGGCTGTCGCTTGTTGGGTTGATTGCTCGTCAAGCATCAACACATCGTTTTGCAAACGGCGCAATAAACTTGGGCCGTTTTCTGCTGCTTGCAACCTATCGTCGTTATCACTATTACTGGCACTGCCATCGATGACGCTACCAGTTTCATCATCAAACCTATCACTAAAGTTATCTTGCCACTCCACCAGCGCCTCTTGGTATTGCTCATTACCTGACAAATTGGCCAACATAGCAAAAGTATCACGAGACTGTTTGCCTAAACGCGACAGTAAACTGTGCCCGTAATCACGTAAAAACACGCTTTGGGGATTAATAATCTGCTGACGCTGTAGCCACGCTTTATCAACAATATCTGCCCAAAATAACTTTGAGGGATTGTAGTGTAGTAACGTGATGTCCATATATTTCGACAAGCGCTGCAAAAAATCAAGCTCAGTCTGTGGCAATTGCTGAATAGTAAAAATACGCAATACTTTGGGCAACTGCTCACGTTCATTTGCTTTATCATCTTCTAAGGCTGACCAAAAGGTATTCTCAATGGCCATGCGGTGCTGATGTACATCCGCAAACAAATGCGACCACAAAAAACGCTGTGCAATCTCAAGCTCTACATAGTGTGCCACTAGCCACTCAGGCGTACCGCGTGCATACTGATCAAAACGTAGGGACAACGCATCTTTATCTGCGATCAGCTTATCTACATCAAGTGGCTTATTGTCCGACCATAGCGCCAGCCAATCCTCACGGTGAGTCAAGTAACGGTTAAACACCCTTGCCAAGTCACTTGCCAGTTGCCAAATGCGCGCGTCTTGTTGCGCCTTATCTTGCTTGACCCCTTCTTGCGGCTCGTCAATCAAAGATGCCAACAATGGGTTCACAGGATGCGTGTCATCATTGACGATCAACGCTTGATAGTAAGTTAGGTAGCCGAACAGGCGCCACTGCATCACCGTGGGCGACAGCACAGCAACTTCAGGTACATTCAAGGTTGCTGCTTCAGGATTAACCTCTAACAAATAGGCATTATGGCGAGTTAGCACATCCTGCATGAGTGTCCACTGATACTGACCCCAAAATTTGGTACGCACCAATGTACTGATGCCAGCACGGCTAGCAATGGTTTTATCCAACCAGTCGCCCAATACCATGGACGGTACAATAACAATAAAAGGTTCAAAAATGTTCTGACTCTTTGACTGATATTGCACCAGTAGCTGGTCAACGAGATTTTCGGTACGATGTGACTGAATGATAGTAAACATAGACAATAATCTGATTAGAATAAGCGTAAGCGCTGAGAGCTACTGTTGGTTACAGCTAACCTGTCAATCACTACGCTTGTAATAAAAGTGCCACAGAAAGTAGCAGTGAAGCCCGAATTGATACTCATCAATACATCTTTGGCAGTCGTCACTGTCATGCATTTCTGCTAGCATTATATGATGTACAATACGCTTTCATAAGCCACGTATATGCTCTGTCAGTGTGCCACTGATATTCGATGTTTACCAGTATAGATATCAGCATTATACTATCTTGCGACATCTAATGTCGTTTTGTGGCACTGCTTATAATTATGATAATAAAATATACATTGCCGCTCTTTTAAGTTATTTTCTATACCTTATCTAGACCTAATATCCATTATCACGAGATGATTTAACATTATGCCTTTGCGTCCTATTGATGCCGTCTTTGTTCATCCGAAACAACGTTTATACGTTGTTTACTATCGTGGTGAGCTATGGCAATTACCGCGTATGAAAATCGATGATAAATCATGGCAAAACAGACGTCCTTATACTGACGATAGTAGCTCCCTTTATCTGAGCATTCACCAAGCCATCAGCGATCCTGTATTGGCACAAAAATTACGTACATTAGATTTGCCTATTGCAGTGCGTGGTAGCACCTTATCACGTTTTGAAGCGTGGTGGGAGGCGCATGGGTTTAAATGGCTAAAAGACAAGCTTATGATCGGTCAGTCGCCATTGGCTGCACATCAAGCGACAGCCTATGCAAAAGCGATTGATAGCCAGCCTGCCTCGCTTAGTAATAACCGTACTGAGAATAAAACCCCAGCGTCTATGTCTTCTTTTGTGAATACAGATGTGTTTGCAGAGATGCTGACTGAGTTAACCAATGAAGTATTCGATCAAAAGCTTTGACGCAAGCCATATATCACCTATAGTGTCTTATGTAAATTTTGAACTGAATCCATTAATAAAAGAGCGGTAATATATGAAAGACTACAAGCTGCTACTGGCTGGGCTAATTTTATTGCTGCTAGCAATTTTTATCGCTCTGATTGCGTGGTTGTGGACCCACAATCGTAAAAGTATAGATCCGCTACCTATCATGGCAAGTGAGAATGAACCTAAAGCTGCCAAAGGCGATAAGACTGCCAAAACTGTGCCTGATAGCATCCTGTATGTCCGTGCAGCAAAAAGCCTGCAAGTGCCATTGGACGATATCATTGTCAGTTTTGAATCTCGTTATCCTCATATTCAAGTGTTAGCAAGCTATGTGGCACCAAACACACTTTTAACCTTATTAGATAATGATATCAATGCTAACAACGACAGCGACGCCGCTTTTAATACAGACATCATTATCGCAAATGATAGGCTATCGGCAGAACGTCTCGCGCAACTACAAGCAAAGCTGACAGCGTCTCAACACCAAGATAACCAGAGTAAGGCAAACGCCAATACAGTTATTACAGAGGATGAAACCGATAGCGAAAATACTGATAGTGAAAATGCTAATAGTGAACAGGCAGCTACCGAGAACGATAATAAAGAGGCACGTACACTAACCTCCTTTAATTATGCCTTGAAAGACAAGCAAGAACTCGAAGGCGTTATTTTGACAGACCGTACGGTTGCCGTTAGTTTTCGCAACTTCTTACTCTCAAGTACGGGCCAAGGTATTTTAGAGAAATACGATTATTATAATATTAATGGTTATAAGAATAGCGTAAACGACTTGTTTCAACCAACATCACGGACAAAAAAAGAATCAGGCGATAATCCAGTAGATGTCGCTGATGCTCTTAGCAATGGAGATAAATGACAAATTGCCTCTATTTGTCTTTTGTTGATTGCTTTTATGACTGCTTTTTCCTACAATGTCACCCCATAATGCGCCTATAGCTCAACAGGATAGAGCAGTTGCCTCCTAAGCGATCGATCGGGGTTCGAGTCCCTGTGGGCGCACCACATGAATATACTAAAATACCCCTTAACGCCCCTCCAACAAGGCTTTTAGGGGTTTTTTATTGTCCAAACCTTGCTTTATATACCCATAATTACCCCCTGCTTACTGTAAAAATGGTAAAAAACTGTCAAGCCCCTTACCAATACTCAAGTCGATAAGGCTAAGCCTTTGGATAAACCCTATACCTTAAACGATGGCGGTGGTCTTTATTTACATATCAGTAAGGCCGGCACAAAAACATGGCGTATTGACTATACGACACCTATCACAAGAAAGCGTGTCACAGTAACACTAGGTGAATACCCAGAGATCACTTTAGCAGCTGCAAGACAGATGCGGACTGATATTAAGTATCATCTTGCTAACGGTGATGATCCACGCGATACCAAAAGAGATGAAGAGCGCAAGCAATTGCTTAAGTCTAAAAATACATTCGCTATGGTTGCTGAAGAGTACAGGGGCCGCAAGACTCATATAGCCCCCTATACTATCAAAAATAACTATATGAAGCTGAAACGGCTAAATGCATACCTTGGCATCATGCCTATAACTGATATCAAGCCCATGGATGTATTAGAAGTTTGCAGATCAGCTGAGGCGTAAGGATATATTGAGACAGCGGTAAAGATGCGCTTAAAAGTTTATTATGTCCTAACTATTACGTTAATTTCTAATAAAGATATTACTGATTGAAAGATAAAAAGGTAAACTATAAACGTCAAATTTTTACCAACGAATGTTTTTAAAAAATGATGAAAGACTACGACTATTAATTGAACGGATTCTACTGAGGATAAGTGATGAAGTGGACTGTGTTGGTGTGTGCGTTACCGTTGTTGACCGCTTGTATAAGCATGAAAAATGTCAAAGAGTTACCAAGCGAGCTGATCTATCAGCCACCTGTGCCAGGGGAGAGCGCAACGATTATGGGTAAAATGGAGCCGCGACATACCAAGCTCGTTGGTGATCGTATCGCTTATATCATGGAGATTGATGGTAAGCGCGTACCTAAAGATAAAAAGGAAAGTTACAGCGACACTTGGGACAATGTCTATCCGCTTACTATAGGCGAACACACAATGACCGTTACTTATCGTATGGCAGGGCACTATACTAAACCGACTAAACTTAGCTTCACCGCTGAGGCCAATAGGAACTATCAGTTAGACTTTGTCACTGACATTGGTACGGCATGGTTTAGTGGAGATAGCTACGCTGATATTTGGATTAAGGATAAAGCAACAGGTCAGCCCGTAACGGAAGTGGTACGAACTGCGCCACCACCTGCACCGAGGACTATTTCTTATCCGATTATTATCAATAATTGATTTAGAGAATTGTTAGAAGTAACTCTGGTATTTGATCAGAGTTACTTACGATGTTTTTGCACTGTTAAGTAAGTAATGGTATACAAGCTATAGGTTAGATGTCACCATTTCAACCTTACTTAAGGGTGGTTTAAGACGCTCTAGAATTTAAACGCTTAAGATAGGCTTTACGACATTGACTAGAATCTGTCCAAGATACACGTACAAATAGATAGTTAATTATACCTTTACCTAATACAGTATAATCCTTATTTTCTTGATTAATAATAAGGTTATATTGATCATAGCAATATTCCTGCTTGTTAGAATCTTTTGTAAGTATTTTTTTCCAAATTTTTTGATCAGTGATATTTTGCATTAATTGATGAACAGTTATTTGAGTTGGATTTTCATAAACTTTGACTGCAGACCTAACCACATCTTTTGATCTCTCAGTATTCCGATCTGGAGTAGGAAGCCCTTTAGTCACATCATCTAGTAATGAGGTGACTTCTTGCATTGATGGCCTGTCTTCTCTTGACGGCGTTTCACCACCAAACCCGATAGACCCGTCTATATAAAACGTCCACCAAATCAGTAAAAAAAGCGATATCACCCCTGTAATAAAAACGGTTCTTACAATAGAGATCACATTTTTCATTTCTTAATGCCTAACAAGGTTAGCACTTGCTGCCGTTTTTGTGCAGATACTTGGACCATGTTACCACCATTCACCCCAACTTGACTGGAACCTATGCCGTAAGTAAATACCTTATCCTTTGATTTGGTATATATACCACCCAAACAAGCACCATGACATATAATCCCGCCTACAGAACTACCTTTAATCACTTCGTCAATATCAGATGCCTCCATTCCACCCCCTAAAATACTGCCAAAGTTCACAGATGCTGACACACCTACAGGTCGAGTTACCTTACCATTAGATGTTGAGACTGCCTTTGCTAATTCACTTATATTCAAATTAATACCGACTTCTGGTACAACTGAATAGTAAGTTTGCCCATTCTTATTTATTTTCTCAACACCAGTAACCCACATGTTACCATTTTTGTTGTTGATGACTACTGTATAGCCTACCATACCGGCATTAAAGCTAACGATCGTCATATCGTTATAATATTCATGTACCGCTGCAATGTTGTCAGGAAGCCTTTTTATAGCTTCAAGCTCTTTTTTAGAAAAATTAGGGTCTCTAATATCTTCATTAGGGAACCACATCTCGAGTTCTTGAAGACTATTGTTCTCAACTGCAGTTCCGGCACTATTGGCTGCTATATCTACATCAACACCTGCTAACATGGCTATAGTACCCGCGGATAATTTAGCAGCGTTAGTAATTTTTGATATTTGTTCAGGAGACAAGTTGCCTTCTGCGCCCAATTCAACCATATAATCACCAACCATTTCACCAACGATGGCACCTAAGGCTCCAGCATCACAGTTTTGATTCTTAGCTTTAGCGGATAAACAACCTACACCTCCAGCTGCCAACTTATGAGCAAGAGCATCCGCAAAGTCATCACCTTCAAAGCTTTTTACAAACTTTCCAAATGTTTCAGCGGCAACTACATCAACTAACGCGCCACGTAAACTATTCCTTAAAGCTTCTTCAAAACTAGCACCATTGAGTGCCGCTTCAGCAACGGCTTGAGTAACGCCTCTACCAATACCTTTAGCTAAGTTCTCTGAAAAGCTATAGTCAGGGCTACCTGTAAGACCTAGCTTAGCTCCCACACCTGCCGTTAACGCTGCGGTTGCCATACTACGAACCGTTGCGCTACTTGCCAGTTGATTAAGTGTTTTATTAATATCACCCTTATTATTAATCAAAGAGACCGAGGCTTGCGCAGCAAGGCTTGAAAATGCAGCAGTTGATGCTGTGCCCATTGTGCCTGTTGTGCCTGTTGTGCCTGTAAGTGTTGCACCCATACCAGCAGCGCCACCAGCACCACTGGTTGCTATAGTCACAGCAATAGCGATTAACGCTGCCGCCCCTGGTGTCAATCCTTCTTGGGTATAGTTCCAATTCTTTTGAATCAGATCAACTTGTACCCAATTGATATCGTTATCTTTATCCAGTGCCGCCAAATACTCATAACCCGGTTGTTTAGAAAGATTAAGGGCGATCTTTCCTAGCTCTTCTTGGCTTTTTTGAATAGCGGCTTTGGCTTTATTATTAGCATCAACAGTAACTTCAACTGGCACAGCTACTGTCACGCCACCTGGTGAAGTGATCGTTGGGACCTGATTAAACTTAGGCAACGAGGCCGTTGTTACCTTCTGGCACTTTGTCGTATTTACTACTTGTGATATGCGCTTGCTTGGCCACATGTTTCATAAAAACGACTCCTTAAGGACAATGTGTAAAGGTTCAAACAGCGATATCAATACCCTTTATTCCAGCTCATCAATCAACTGCTTCATTTCATCAATTTCACGCTTTTGTGCTTTTATAATATCGTCAGCAAGCTGCTGCACACGCGGATCTTCAATATCAGCACGACTACTGGTGAGAATAGCAATCGAGTGATGCGGTATCATGGCCTGCATCCAATCGACTTGATTAACCGTTGCTTGCGATCTCACGCCCCAAATGCCGACAGCAAACATCAATACGCTCAGACCGTAAATCATCAAGTTAATCTTGGTCTTCTTATACATATTAGTCATAAATGCCAACATGACGACTGCCATACCGGCACCCATGTAGAGCGCCATATAAGCCCTGGTTTCACTAAAGTAAATGTGATCCCACTGGTAGGTATTGAAGTACATCATGATATACATCACAATCGTAGACGTCACAATCATCAGGGTGAACTTTACATAAGGGTTCATGCCCTGCTGATGATTCATGTTGTTTTGATCTGAAGCATTCATAGTATATCTCCTATTATTTTAATAATATTAAAACCAGAATTTAACCCCCGTTGTCAAACTACTGCTATCAACCGATTCATTATGTTGACGTCGTTGACCACGAGCCTTGCCAAGCGCTGTCTCATAACTCATACCGATGTAAGGCGCGAGTTGGCGACTGAATGTCTCATAAGTAAGCCTGACCTCAGTTTCCATCTCATTAAAGCCCTTGGTAATGTCATTATCATGGTCATCTTTACTAAAGGCAGTCAACCCCACCTCCGGTATAACTACCCAATGCTGATCCAAACGCCACTCGTATTCTGCGCCCAAATCAAGACGAAGTTGACCATCGGTATATAAGTACGCCCTAGCGTCCGTTTCGATAAAATATGGCGCGGTACCGACAATACCTGCCATCACTGCAGATTTGTCGTTTTCAGTATCGTAAGCGACACCGGCCTCACCGTTCCAAAAGATACTCAGTGGTTTCCAATAAGCGAGCGAGCTCAAGCTATCGATTTCTTTATCATCTTTGGTCTGAGCACTACCTTCGGTACGTAGCCTTATACGATTACTATCCGTACCGTACCAACCCGTCGCTTCGAAGTTGATTTGATCGTCATCAAACTGATAGCCCAAGTCGTCTACTGACACTCCCCATAACGGCATGCTGCCCATCATCATTGGCTTACCATACTGCCCGTAGGGAACCCCATTTGAATAGTCTGGACTACGAGCATCGGCTGGTGGTTCACCACCTTGCATACCAGACATATCCATACTGCTATGATCCATGCCAGACATGTCCATACCGCTGTGATCCATGCCAGACATGTCCATACCGCTGTGATCCATACCAGACATATCCATACCGCTGTGATCCATACCAGACATATCCATACCGCTGTGATCCATATGAGACGTTTCAGCAGCTGTTGCAAGCGATGATGCGAACAAAAATAACGATGACAAACCAATGAATGGCAGATTTTTCTTAGATGTTTTCATAATAAGCCTCATATCCAAAAGGTTGTTAAACGACGGCAACTTCTCTGAACATGCCGGCTTCCATGTGGTATAGCAGATGGCAATGCCAAGCCCATCGTCCAACTTCACCCGTCACATCAAAGCTAATCTTTTGCGCAGGTTGAACCACAATCGTATGCTTACGTACCTGAAAATTTCCTGATGGCGTGCGCAAATCACTCCACATTCCATGCAAATGCATAGGATGATTCATCATCGTATCATTCACTAAAGTAATGCGTACACGCTCATTAGGCTTAATATTTACAGGCGTTGCATCTTTAAACATAACCCCATCTAATGCCCAGATATAACGCTCCATATTTCCAGTTAGATGTATTTCAATCTCTCTGGTAGGCTTACGCTGCTCTGCTAGCACTTGCTCATCAACAGAGCGAAGCTGATCATAAGTTAATACCTTTCTATCAATATTACGCAGATTGATACCCGGATCATCAAGGTTCATACGTGGATTGTCTACGCGCATATCTGATTTAAAGTCATATTCGGTCTTAGCATGCTTTGCTTTGTAGCCTTTATCTCCCATCGCACCCATCATGTCAGCCATAGTTAACCACTCAATACTATCCATAGCAGGTATCGCAGCACGTGCGCCTTTTTTGGTAGCAAGTGTAGTGGCAACATAGCCTGATCGGTCAATATTTTGGGCGAATATGGTATGCGCTTCTTTGGTTGGTGTTACGATGACATCATAAGTTTCAGCCACCCCAATGCGGAAATCATCAATTGCAACGGGTGCGACATCAATACCATCGGTTGCCACTACAGTCATTTTGAGACCAGGTATGCGCACATCAAAGATGGTTTGTGCTGAGGCATTGATAAAGCGCAGTTTAACAGGCTGTCCTGCTTTCACTAACTGCGTCCAATTGGCGGCTGTCGTCTTACCATTCATCAGGTACGTAAAGGTCTTTTCACCAGATAGATCGGTAAAATCCGTTGGCATCATGCGCATCTGATTCCACATTTTGCGCTTGTCATAAGCGGCTTCTAGATCTGTTGCGGCAATATCAGATAGTAGCTTTTTGAAATCTGGCAAGTGGTAGTTATCAAAGTCAGCGCGCTGTTTGAGCAGCTTCAATAGATTGTGCGGATCGCGGTGCGTCCAATCACTCAGCACGATCACATGGTCTTCTGCGACTGGGTGACGCTCACGGCCTTTTGGCTCAATGACAATAGCACCACGCATACCGGTTTGTTCTTGAAAGCCACTGTGTGAGTGATACCAATAGGTGCCTGATTGTTTAAGTTTGAATTTATAAGTAAAGGTACTGTTCGCGGGAATACCATCGAAGCTGATGCCTGGTACGCCATCCATCTCAAAAGGTACGAGCAGACCATGCCAGTGAATAGAGGTCGACTCATTCATCTGATTATGGACACGGATGGTGACAGTCTCGCCCTCTTGCATCTTTAGCGTTGGCGCTGGTAGCGAGTCATTAATCAGTGTCGCTATACTCGACTTGCCATTGACGGTAATCGGCTTTTTGCTGACATAAAGGTCAAACTCATTACCGGTTAAGATGGGTACGATATGGTCGGCTTTGTCACTATTGACGGCGACGTTTTGTTGACCTTTACCGAGCGCACTATTGGCAATAGACGGTAGGGTGGACAACATGGATGCCCCTAACAAGGTAGAAGATCCTGTCAAAAAACGCCTGCGGTTAAGCATAGTTTTGTTCATAATAATTTACCTGATTTATATCCATAAAGTGAGAGTTGAGTCTATATTTATCAGCTAAGTCTATGCCTTTGGCCGCTTATTAATAGAGCTTTATAAGCTATAGTCAATCAATATTAAA
>NZ_DDNS01000035.1:616-9906 GCF_002341255.1 Psychrobacter sp. UBA2514 | reverse complement strand
TTAATAGTGGTTCGACTATATTTAAACGATAACCAAGCTAGATTTGCTGCTGCGGTGTGTCAATAGTTGCATAAATAGCTGTTGAGCCATCTTTGTTAAGCTGCATCACTTTATAGGGCATAAATTTATCTTGGTATTCCATACCTGGGCTACCGACTGGCATGCTCGGTACAGCAAGTCCGATCGCATCACTTGGCGGGTTTTTTAGGAACTGCGCCATATACTTAGCAGGAACATGACCTTCAAAAACGTAGCCATCGGTAGTTACTGTAGTATGGCATGAGCGCATTTGCTGGGGTACGCTATAACGGTCTTTAAATAACGATACATCTTCAACATTTTGAGCAGTTGCATTTAAGCCATAGCCTTCAGCATGACTAACCCACTCTTTGCAACAACCACAATTGGCATCTTTATAAACAGTGGCTGAAACATTGTGCAAAACCGCTGATTGAGTGTTTGAATGAACGTTAGCGGGTGCTGTTTTGCTTTCTAGCTTCACCTCTGATGTACTTTGCGTAGCACTGGCTGATTCATTTGCAGGCTTTGATTCAGCTGCAATATTAGGCTGACTGCAAGCAGCTATCGTTAATGATAATGGTAAAACAGCCATTTTTGTAAGTATATGACTTGATATAAGACTATTTGTATTTATATATCTATTGATATAGCCTCTCATAAAATCACTCCTAAGCGCCTATCTAGCGATCAATCTATAAGCATTGAAGCCGTAATATTGACCAAGTTATACCGATAAATTTTAAAACTTAAATCATAAAAACAGCACTATGCAGCACTGTATACTCACGAATACTCAATGCTGCATATCAGACTCATTACCTGACATGCCCATATCACTATCAAACGACATATTTAGCGTTTCATCATCTAGCCGAGTCGTTAACATCGTGTACTGGTTTTTGTTCAAATCCGGTAGCGATCTGATAAAAGCCATCATTGCCCACATCCTATCATCATCATGAGAAGCACCCCATGCGGGCATACCTGATGCCATAATGCCGTGTTTTATTGCCCAAAAACCTTTTTTGGCACCGTCTTCACTTTGGTATCGTTTAACGACATCTGCGTCAGTAAAATTTGGTGGTTGTGGATACAGTCCTTTACTCAGGTCTGTACCCGCGACTCCCGGCGACAAGTGACAACCAGCACACATCTCTTTGTAATCTGCGCCACCTGAACTGATCATTTCTGCCTTTTGTAAGTCTGGCACCAAAATATCTTTACTGGCATGTTCAATTGAACGACTACGTGCTGTCTCTAAAAAGTTATAGACTAAGGGGCTATGGGCTTGATCAGCACCGATATTTATCACGCCGCTAGTTATTACAATAAAAATACCTATCATGATGATACAGACGGTAAAAAGTATTCCTAGTAAAAACTTCATAGGTCTGTCCTAAAAATCCATTTTTATTCATATCCGCTTATTGCTCGACCACCTTGTCCAACAACATCAACACGCTATAAACATCTTTAAGAATCATTTTTGCTAGGGATACAATGTTTTTGGTACATCTGCTTCATTTTGCTCATATTGGTCATCATAGCTTTCATGGCCGGATCGTTCATATCCATTTTGCTATGATCCATTTCCTTCATCATTTGCATGTGCTTTGCTATTTTTTCGCAATTCATTTGGTCTTTTTCGGCATGCATTTTTGGATCGTGTGCCAGTGCAGAGGTTGAAACGACCAAGGCTACAGCAGCTGCTACGATTGATTGAGACAGTGGCATTGATTTAAAAAGTGACATAACTCATCCTTGATTGGCTATGAAGTCAGTAGGACTTCAGAATATTAAGTTGCCTTAGAGCATACTGTAGCGATTCTGACAGAGACATGACGACAACATTACAATTCTGTCATCTTGGAAATTTAGATATCTAAAAAGCATTATGCTTTACTATGTTAAATAAGCTGGACAGGAGTAAGAGAAGCTACTATGAAAATATTGCTAATAGAAGATGAGCTAAAACTTGGCGAATATATAAAAAAAGGCTTAACCGAAGCTGGGTTTATTGTGGATCATCAGCTCACAGGCTTAGATGGCTATCACGCATTGATGACAGAAGAGTTTAGCGTGATATTGATGGATGTCATGCTACCAGACGTTAGCGGCTTTGAGCTGGTACGTAACTACCGAGCGGCAGGTAAGCATACACCCATACTGTTCTTAACCGCAAAAGATAACTTGAGCGATAAGGTAAAAGGAATTGAAATTGGCGGCGATGATTATCTGACCAAACCTTTTGCTTTTGCAGAGCTAATAGTGAGAATAAAAAGTCTATTAAGACGTGCCAATCAAATCGACTACCAAAGTACAACTATGCAAATAGCGGATCTCAAGATGGACATTGCCAAGCGCACAGTGCATAGAGGAGTGAAGCCTATTAAGCTCACGGCAAAAGAGTTCTCGTTATTACAGTTTTTATTAGAGCGCCGTGGTGAAGTGCTTCCACGCTCAGTCATCGCCTCGCAAGTATGGGATATGAACTTTGAAAATGATACGAACGTGATTGATGTGGCGATAAGACGTCTGCGCATAAAAATAGACGATGACCATGAGGCAAAGCTGATTCATACGGTGCGTGGGATGGGCTACCGGCTAGAGGCTATCGATACAGCGCTTGATAGCAATCAATCTGACGACACTGGCACTATTTAATATGAAACATCGATTAGATAATCGACGCTTGCCTCTACTGTGGCGCACCGTTTTTCTACTCACTGTATTCGTGATTATCTCTCAAGTGATTATTTATGCATGGGTGCAGCGTTCTGTTAGTGGGCACTTTGAACAAATGGACTCTGAGATTCTCACGCATGCAGCTTTTAACCTGCGCAGAAGCATCAATAATGTTGATGCTCAGACAAAGTCAGCAGCAGCTTCAAAATCTCAGTCATTAACTAGCACCAATCATCTACATTCTTCTCAGCGTGATTATGACTTAAAGACTGTCATCGCAAATAAAAACGGTGCGCTATTATCTAGCGATCCAACCAGCTTTGCCAACGACCTACCTTCAGATTTCAGCTTGCCACAATTGTGGCAAGTCTATCGTGATCAACAATTCACGGTTGAGATAAAAAATAGAAATTACCGAGCCATCATCATCGAACACCAAGCGTTGTTGGCACTTATTGCCCTCCCCATCGATGTCCATCACCACTATCTCATGCACTTTAATCGTCAGCTTAGTATGATTTTATTCGCGATCACCTTACTACTGGTGTCAGTAACTGCATTCAGTGTGTACTGGGGGTTTGCACCTTTAGCCACTATCGTACAAAAAATGAAAAGAATTAACCCTGAAAGACTGGATGAAAGAATAACCGTCAGTGATATGCCTTTAGAGCTACGATCACTAGCACAATCTTATAATTCGATGATGGTCAAACTTGAGAGTAACTTTGAATCTTTGTCTCGGTTTTCAGATAATATTGCCCATGAACTCCGTACCCCAATAGCGACGCTTAGTACGCAAACGCAAGTCATGTTGAATAAGCCAAGAGATGGCAATGAATACATTGAGCAGCTACATCATCAACATGACACGTTAGAGCAGCTATCGGCTATGATTAATAATATGTTGCTGCTGGCAAAAACTCAAAAAGGCTTAAGTGAGTCGCAAATTGGTAATGTAAATACTGAGCGCTTAATGACTAAGCTCGTTGACTACTATGAAATGCTGGCCGAGGATCGTGAGATCACTTTTGAAAAATCGGGTGAATTTGTGACAGTAGTAGGTGATGAAGGTTTGCTTCAGCGATTATTTGCTAATCTGCTGTCAAATGCCATCTATTACGCTGCGAGTGCCAGTACTATCACAGTATCAGCTACCATCATTACCTCAGGCATCGGCCTTGATGGTTCAAAAGAAGAGGCTCTAGCCGCAAAACAACGATTGTTAAAAATCGTCCTAACTAATCGCTTAGACAAACCACTAGAGCAGAGTGAAGCTGAAAAGCTGTTTGAACGATTCTATCGTCATGATAAGACAAGCAGTCAACATTCAGGGACAGGGCTAGGATTGTCTATTGTTCGGGCTATCGCTCATGCCCATAAAGGCAAAGTAAATATTGCTATCAAAGATGAGTATTATTTTGAGGTCACTGTAGAGTTATTGCTGGCCTAGTATTGACTATCTTCTATGAAGCTTGGATTTTATGAACTTTAAAGATGGATGAATTAATAGAATGTTAAGATAGTAATAACAGTACCCTAGTGAGGACTTGAATATTGAACCGCCCCGGGATTGTCGGAGACTCAACGCTCCAAGAAAATACGACAATGAAAACATGAAACTATACCCCTGAAATGAAAGAGCGCGCCGTCTGTATACTAATTGAAACTAAAGACGACTACCCATCCACTTGGTCAGCCATCAAAGCCATAGCGCCAAAGATAGGTTGCACGCCTGAGACCCTACGATGAGGCAAGTGGACACAGCAAGCTTTTGCGGTTTGTCTCGTTTAATACGGCGTTTAGGCTTTATTCTAAGGTTTAATTCAAGCTCACGGTAGATACGATAAACACGTTTATGGTTATAAGGCAGTCCGAGTACATTTCTTAGATATAAGAAGCACAGCTTAACGTCAACAATTTATTCAATCAAAAATATCTTGCTGGCGAAAATTTTTTTGGATTAACGTATGGCGAGCCTTTAAATGTAGTCGGTAGAGTGACGTATCGCTTTTAGTCTAAATATTAGAGTGTGTTGAGTTTGAAAGTTAACATCTAACAAATTGACATTCAGGGTCGGCTTATAATACCATTGATAATTACTTTCATTCATCTCAACGATGGTCCTATAATAATTTTTTGGAGCAATCCCATGCAGTGGACTAAACCCGCTTTTCAAGACATCCGTATCGGTTTCGAAATCACTATGTATTTTGAAGCACGCTAAAAACTCATAGACCTGAATACATTAAAAGCCCTAGATGATTAGGGCTTTTACTTTTTTTGACATTTGGAAATATTGCGCTATGTATATTCACGTTTTAGGCTCAGCGGCTGGTGGCGGTTTTCCGCAGTGGAATTGTAACTGCGAAAACTGCCACGGTGTACGTCAAGGCACCATCGAAGCAAAGACCCGTACCCAATCCTCAATCGCCATCTCAGAAAATGGCGTTGACTGGATTTTATTCAACGCCTCCCCCGATATTCGCCAGCAATTATTTGACTTTAAGGCGGCTCAGCCAGCTCGTCATCTAAGAGACACAGGCATCACCGATGTGGTATTGATGGACAGTCAGCTTGACCACACCACGGGGCTATTGACCTTACGTGAAGGCTGCCCCATCTCTATTTGGTGTACGGACATGGTGCATGAAGATCTCAGCACAGGCTTTCCGCTGTTCAACATGCTAAAGCACTGGAATGGCGGCCTACAGTACAATCAAATCGACCCAAAACAGCGCTTTCAAATTGACGGCTATAGCAATTTAGAACTGACGCCTTTGGTCATTAGAAGCTCAGCGCCGCCGTACTCACCGCATCGTAACGACCCTCACGATGGCGATAATATCGCGCTGATTGTCAAAGATTTAAGAACACAAAAGCAGCTGTTCTACGCCCCAGGGCTAGGCAAAATCGACGATGAAGTGATACAAATCATGAAAGCGTCTGATTGCGTGATGATTGACGGGACGCTATGGACAGACAACGAGATGCAAGAGCGCGGCGTCGGCACCAAAACAGGCCAAGACATGGGGCATTTGCACATCAGTGGTGACGATGGATCACTGCATTATCTCGATCAGCTCGACAATGCACGCAAAGTGCTCATCCATATCAACAACACCAACCCGATATTAAACGAGCGATCTGAACAAGCAGCGACATTAAAACAGCACGGTGTTGAAGTGGCCTTTGATGGTATGCAGATAGAACTATAAGACAAACGGTAAGGCAATAAAATGAAAACAACAGAAGAAACCGCACTCAGTCCAGAAGCGTTTGAACAAGCAATTATGGACAAAGGTCAGTATTATCATATCCACCATCCTTTTCATATCATGATGCACGAAGGGCGCGCCACGCAGCAGCAAATCCAAGCGTGGGTTGCCAATCGGTTTTATTACCAAATCAATATCCCGCTAAAAGACGCGGCGATTATGGCGAACTGTCCCGATCAACGCGTGCGCCAAGAGTGGATTCAGCGGATGATTGACCAAGACGGCGTGTATCCTGATGGCGGCGGGCGCGAAGCGTGGCTTGGTCTGGCAGAAGCGGTTGGCCTGACGCGTGAGCAGGTCATTTCTGAAGAATTGGTCTTGCCAGGGGTGCGCTTTGCGGTAGATGCTTATGTCAATTTTGCCCGCCGTGCCACATGGCGTGAGGCGGCAAGTAGCTCATTGACCGAACTGTTTGCCCCGCAGATTCACCAGTCGCGCTTAGAGTCTTGGCCCAAGCATTACCCTTGGATCAAAGAAGAAGGCTATACCTATTTTCGCTCGCGCCTCAGCCAAGCGCGCCGCGATGTTGAGCATGGTCTGACCATCACGCTTGACTCATTCAGAACGGCAGAGCAGCAAGAACGCATGCTTGAGATATTACAATTTAAACTCGATATTTTGTGGACGATCTTGGATGCCTTGAGCCTCGCCTATGTGCATGACCAAGCGCCTTATCAAAGCGTCACCACAGATAATGTCTGGCATAAAGGATTGTTTAAATGAGTATCCCTACTAGTTTACCTGAGCTGGATCAATCGCTGGTTCCCACATGGCGTCATGGCTACCGCTTCCAGTTTGAGCCAGCGCAAGACGCGTATGTCCTGCTCTACCCTGAGGGGATGATTACACTCAATGACAGTGCCAGTATCATTGGACAACATATCGATGGCACCGCATCGGTTGCTGATATTATTCAAAAGGTGCAAGCCATGTTTGGCGACGTGCCTGAAATCGAGCAAGACATCATTGAATATATGCTGGTCGCCCAGCGTGAACATTGGATTGACTTAGTATGACTGCGCCCGTCGGAATGCCGCTATGGTTACTTGCTGAGTTGACCTATCGCTGCCCCTTACAATGCCCGTATTGCTCCAACCCCATTGACTATGCTCAGTATAAAGACGAGCTGACGACACAGGAGTGGTTTGATGTGTTTGATCAGGCGCGGCACATGGGCGCGGTGCAGCTGGGCTTTTCTGGTGGTGAACCACTGGTGCGTCAAGACCTAGAAGAACTGGTCGCTTATGCGCATCAAAAAGGCTTTTATACCAATCTCATCACCTCAGGTATGGGACTGACTGAAGCGCGCATTGCCAGTTTAAAAGACGCAGGACTGCAGCATATTCAAATCAGCTTTCAAGCCAGTGACCCTGTAGTAAATAATCTCTTGGCAGGTTCAAAGCATGCCTTTGAACAAAAATATGAGATGTCACGTCTGGTCAAGCAGTACGACTATCCGATGGTACTTAACTTTGTGATCCATCGGCAAAATATCGATCAGATTGACCAGATTATTGATCTGTGTTTAGAGCTGGAAGCGGATACAGTTGAGCTGGCTATTTGTCAGTTTTATGGTTGGGCGTTTGAAAACATCGAAGGCCTACTACCGACCAAAGAACAAGTGGTCAGAGCCGAACGCATTACTAACGAATATCGCCAAAAAATCGAAGCACGTGGTATCAAATGCAAACTCATTTTTGTGGTGCCTGATTACTACGAAGAACGGCCAAAACCTTGTATGGATGGCTGGGGTAAGATTTTCTTGACCGTGGCACCTGATGGCGCCGCGCTTCCCTGTCATGCTGCCAGACAACTGCCCATATCCTTTCCCAATGTCAGGCAGACGCCATTAAAAGACATCTGGTATGACTCAGACAGTTTCAATCACTTTCGCGGTGATGACTGGATGCCTGACATGTGCCAAAGCTGCCCTGATAAAGAGCGCGATTATGGCGGCTGCCGTTGCCAAGCGTTTATGCTGACGGGCGATGCCAAAAACGCCGATCCTGTGTGCGGCAAATCGCCTTATCACTACCTGATCGAGGAAGCACGTATTAATAGCGAGACGCCAACTCCGTTTGAAGATCTGCGCTTTAGGAACCCTAAAAATTCTAAACGATTAAGTATGAGTCAAGAGCAACTGATTCCCACGCGTATGGTCACGGATTAATGATGAATAACCAGCCTATAATTTTTGATGGTCATAATGATCTGTTAACCCGTCTATGGCTAAGCTCTGCTGACGATCCGGTGCATGATTTTATTTATGGCACACTACCGGGACATTTAGATTTAAAGCGTTGCCGACGAGCAAGATGGATGGGCGGCTTGTTTTCTATTTTCTTACCGCCCTACGCTTATGTGAAAAACAACCATCCTGATAAGTTATCCAACCCATCAAACTCAGACTTCACTTCGCAAGAAATCATTGATATTTGCTGCGCGCAACTAGAACTTGCCCAGCAATTGCAGGCGCGATCAAACGGTCAGATTCAGATCTGTACGTCTATGGCACAAATTCAAGCCTGTCAGCAGAATCAGCAACTGGCCATCGTTTTGCATCTTGAAGGCGCTGAGTTTTTGGCTATTGAGCCTGACTTGCTGGATGTGTTTTATGAATCAGGACTCAGAAGTATTGGCCCACTGTGGAATAGAAAAAGCCTATTTGGTGATGGTTTAAATGCGTCTTTTCCGCATTCGCCAGACACAGGCTCTGGTCTAACCCGTGAAGGTAAAGAACTTATTTTGGCGTGTCGTGACAAGCATATGCTGATTGATGTGTCGCATATGAACGAGCGCGCGTTTTGGGATACGTTAGAGATTGCCGATCAGCCGATTGTCGCAACGCATTCCAATGCGCACGCCTTATGCGCGCAAGCAAGAAACCTGACTGATCGACAACTGGCTGCCATTAAACAAAATGGTGGTCTGGTTGGGGTGAACTTCGACGTGGCATTTCTACGTGCGGATGGGCAGCGAGATACGCAGACCTCACTTGATGTGATTGTCGATCATCTTGCTTATCTGATAGACCATCTAGGCGAAGATCACGTTGGATTTGGCTCTGATTTCGATGGTTGTCTATTACCTGATGAATTGTCTGATATCAGTCAAATCTCTAAGCTGATTGAGCGGATGCAACAACGTCACTTCTCTGATGCGCTTATTGAAAAGATCACGTCAAAGAATTGGTTTAGGGTGTTGGATGAGATATGGGAGTGATGGTTTATATCTTTGGATACCACGAAATAAAATATCTATATCGATGCGTATTGCTCTAAGAGTTGGATATAGTCGAACCACTATTAA
>NZ_DDNS01000035.1:0-438 GCF_002341255.1 Psychrobacter sp. UBA2514 | reverse complement strand
TCGTCTGCCTTGTACCACTTTTAATATTGGTTGACTATAACGGGTATGAATTTTTCCTGACTCCCAAGGTGCTTTTTCATACTATTTACTATTAAAAATATAAAGCCTAACTGATTACCTTAGGCTCTATGATAAAAATCATCGAGCGTTAAGCCTCATTTTCATCGGTCAAGTACCACTCCATAAACTCATAGAAGCTATCCCAATGCGGTAATGTACCGTCCGCTAGTTGCTGTAGCTGTCCCATCTGAAAATCCCATACACTGTCATCTTCTATATTGTACAGATATCCCCCTTCACCTTCGCCTGTACTAAATAAAATGTAAGGGGCTGTCCTAGATAACTAGTTCAAACCCTGTTTAACCCATTGTTTTAATTGTAGTAATTGCGACTTTGGGTCACTGTGATTAAAACGCCACTCACATTCCTTTAAATAGA
>NZ_DDNS01000048.1:104640-140270 GCF_002341255.1 Psychrobacter sp. UBA2514 | reverse complement strand
AATTTTATTGAGGTTCTACTATATTGAAAGAAAGAGGGGTTGCACCGTATAAGAAAAAAGGCTGATGTTTTTTTTGATAATAATATTAAACAAACAAGGTCATAAGTTAACCTGCAGTCAATCAAATTATTGTCTATAATGAGCGATATTGTTACTCTAATTTATAAGATGCCTCGGGCGCTAGAATATATTACGCCATAAAACTCAGCTACTATCACAATAATCACTGAGCCTACTCTCTATAATGTTTTCTAAGCCAGATTAATTTTTGGAAACAGTATAAGGTGTCAAAAATAAGAGATAAAGATACAACCATAAGATTAAAAGGCCACCTATGCGCATTCAGTCCACCTTAAATCTATTAGTGATTAACGATGATCAGCTCTATGCTGAGCGTCTTGTACATCTACTGAGTGATTATTATGACAGCGTGAATTTAGGATTTTTGGATGATAAAGAAGAGCTACTAAAAGTACTGCGCCAGTCGTGGGATGTGCTGGTATTCGTTAGTGCTTATGATATGAGCTTTACGGATGTGGTTGGCATCATTCAAGAGCAGAGCATTGATTTGCCGATGATTTATTTGATGAAGGGTGAGGCAATATCGACCGCGTGTAATGATGAGGGGTTGCCTGCGGTGATGAGCGGAACCATGGTCAAAGCACTCAAGGCTGATCAAGAGATGGCTATCGTTATGGCTATCTGCTTACAGCATGACAGCTTGCGTAGTCGCCGTGAGCTCAAGAAACTACGCCATGTCCTATCAGAAGCAGAGCAACGTGCCAATGTGCTGATTAAAAACTCGAAAAGTGCAGTTGCCTATATCGATGAAGGTATCCATATCTTTGCCAATGATCCCTATCTTCAACTGTTTGGCTTTCGGTCAATGAATGATGTCATAGGGGTACCTGTGATTGATTTGATTTCAGGTGGCGATAGTGTCAAGGACTTCAAGCAATTTCTACGTCAGTTCGATAAAGGTAGCCGTGACGAAGTTGAGTTTAACTTTGAAAGCGTGCGCACGGATGGCAGTACTTTTGAGGCAAAATTACAGTTGGCATCTGCGACTTTAGATGGCGAACCCGTTACTCAGATTATCATACAACAAAATGCTAGCAACAGCGCAGAGGTTGCCAAACGCTTGGCTGAAGCAGAGCGTAAAGATAACCTGACAGGTGTGAATAATCGCCACGGCTTTGAGGAGCAAATGGCGATAGTGCACCAGCAAGCAACTCAAGGCGTGCTGACAGCAGCATTGCTCTATGTACAGCTCGATAACATTGGAAAAATAAGAAGTAGCCTCGGTCTGCAAGGAGTAGATACGACTGTCAAACAGGTTGCCTATGCACTAGATGAACTGGTATCGGATGGACATGTCAGCCGCTTTAGTGATACCGCATTTATGTTACTTGTCAAAAACAAAACTACCTCAGAGCTCGAAGAGCTGGCTGAGAACATCGGTTCGCGTATCAGTGAGATGCTCATTGAGGTAGATAAGCGTACGACGAGTACCACGGTAAGTATCGCAATCGTCAAAATCGAAAAAAATACCGCAGAGCCCGCTATAATAATAGAGCGTGCTATGGATGCTATTAGCCAAATCATGGTCGAAACCTCTAACCATGGTGGTACTTATCATCTATATGATCCGAGTGAGCATGCCAATAGTGATGATCAGGCGCTTGCTGAGTCTCTGATTAATGCTATTACAAACAGTCGATTTGAGCTGTCATTTCAACCAATATACGATATCAATCAAGATCGTAGTGACTTTTTTGAAGTGTATCTACGTCTGCCATTGGCCGATGCCGATAACACGGTATTGACTCCTGATCAGTTTATGGCTGTGGCCAGAAAACACAAGCTACTTGAAAAGATAGATCGCTGGGTACTCATTAATGCGTGCAAAAAAATCAATGATGTCCGTAAAGAGCATCCTGAGGCCAGACTATTGGTGCAGCTAACCAGTGCCTCATTAATTGACAAGAAACTGCCCAATGTGGCAAGCCAACTGATCAAGGCAGTAGGCGGCGCTGCTGGTGTCTTAACGTTGCAATTTAACGAAAAAGACATCTCAGATCATTTAACTGTGGCAAAATCCCAGTTTTCGGCCCTTAACGAAGTCAACTGTCAAATGGGCATTACTAATTTTGGTTCTTCTGCCAAATCTATCGAAATTGCCAATTTAGTGCAGCCGGATATCGTGCGTTTGGCGCGTAACTATGTACAAGATATCAATTCAGCAGATAACTTAGACACGGTTAAATCACTTATCATGCGCATCAATGAGGTAAATGTTGATGTGCTAATGCCGTATATTGAAGATGCAGCGACTATGTCAGTCGCATGGAGTGTGGGGGCGCGCTATCTGCAAGGATACTATTTAGAAAAGCCTAGCAAAACGCTAAAGATTGCCAGTTAACATATTGCGATGCTACAAAATCTTTATCGCTAATGCTCACCAACCAAAGATTGCCAAAATGTCTATTATTAGTAAATATCAAATAAGCAGTCTTTTTGCCGCTGTTTTATTGCTCACTGCTTGTGAGCATACCCCGCCTGATCATCGCGACCCTGTGACACTACCACTATATGTCAATGGGGATGCAGATAATGGCTCGTTAATTTATCAAGATGCTTGCAGTCAATGCCACCAGCTCAACGCTGGTCTCAATAAAAAGGGCCCGCAATTAATGAATATATACGGCGCACCAGCTGCTGAGCTAAAAGATTACACTTATAGCGAAGGGCTCACAGAGTCAGGATGGGTATGGGACGCCAAAACACTCGATCCCTATATCGCGGATGCACAAAAAGCCATGCCAGATTCAAAGATGCTATCAGACCCTATGCCAGATGCCAAAGAGCGCGCGGATGTTATAGCGTATTTATCAACCCTCCGCGCTGATGCGCCGATCGTCATAGATGATGCGAACTGACCTTACTGGTTGATCGTTATAACCCAAAAAATGAGCCGATAATTTACTATGACCCATGCCCCTAACGATAGAGCACCATCACCTACATATCAAAAAATAGCCAAAACGCTTAGTCAATCCGCTCCTAGTGGCACCGATTTGCAACGCAATCAGCAGAAAATTGCACAATTGATGGCGCAATTGAACCAAATTGTATTGGACAAACCGCAAGCAGTTAAATTGGCACTCAGTGGCATACTAGCAGGTGGGCATTTATTGCTACAAGATTTACCTGGTATGGGTAAGACAACTCTGGCTCAAGGTTTGGCTAAGCTGTTAGGCCTGAGTTTTAGCCGAGTGCAGTTCACCAATGACATGCTCCCTGCCGATATCTTAGGCATGAGTATCTATGACCAAAGTAAACTGCGTTTTGAATTTCGTCCCGGTCCTATTTTTACTCAACTGCTACTTGCTGACGAAATCAACCGCTCCAGCCCCAAGACGCAAAGCGCACTCCTTGAAGCAATGGAAGAGCGACAAGTGACGCAAGATGGACAAACTTATCCCTTGCCGCAGCCGTTCTTTGTTATTGCAACCCAAAACCCACTGCAACAAGCTGGCGTCTATCCGTTACCTGAATCACAGTTAGATAGGTTCTTGCTGTGTCTGTCATTGGGCTATCCATCACCTATGGCAGAGCGTGAGCTGCTAAAAGGTCAAGATCGCCGTGAGCTATTAAAGGATCTAGATACGGTGCTTGATACTGAAGCTGTCCTCTTAGCACAACAAGGCGTAAAACAAGTTTATGTGGCGGACGTGGTATTGGATTATCTACAAAGACTTGTTGCAAAGACTCGAGCAAGCCAAGAGTATCATGGGTTATCACCACGTGGCGTGCTATCGCTACAGCGTGCTGCACAGGCTTATGCTTATGTGTCGGGGCATATGGAGGTGACGCCTGAAGATATCCAAGCGGTCTTTGCTGCCGTGGCTGATCATCGTCTCGGGCAGCGTTTTGCACCTTCACAAGTGGTAGGTGGGCAAGCACCGCAGACCATCGCCCAACGCATTTTAGCAGACGTGCCTGTCATCGTTTAGCTGTCTATATTTTTAGTTATCTATATTGAAGTACGAGCAGGTTTGATAATACATGGCTATATCATTGAGTCCGTTAGGCTGAGGACTAGCGACTAGAGTCAATTACATGGTAAGAATAGGGTAGTCATGAGCTTTTTACCAAAAGCCTTAACCGCGTCAATCAGGTCAGCAATGAGCCGTTGGTTTGCCTCGCGCGCACCCAAAAATGATAGCGCGACGCTCAATCTACGCAACGTCTATATTTTTTTTAGTCGTGAGGGTATGCTATTTGCTGTGCTATTAGTGATTACCTTTATCGCGGGTATCAATTATGGCAATAACTTGGTACTTGGCTTGTGCTTTTATCTGGTCAGCGTTTGGTTGATTAGTTTTCATGTGACTTTTGCGCACATATCGGGTCTGCAAGTGCGTCTGCTAGAAGTGACTATGACAGAGGCCGGTACTCCTGCTTGGGTGACACTGCAACTCAAAAGTGAGAGCCGTCAACCACGGCGACAGTTATTATTTGAGTTTGAGCAAGCAGCTGACAAGAAGGATAAAAGTGGCACGAATCGGCAAAGCTCCATACTCGTGACGAGTCTACAAAGTGAGCAAACTATTCGCTTACCTGTTCAAACCTACAATCGCGGTCCTCTTGAGCTGCCACGACTAATAATTAAAACCGTTTATCCTTTGGGTATTATGCGTGCTTGGTCTTATGTCTATTTTGCGCGTAAGACTTGGGTGTATCCCAAACCTGAAGCATTTGACTGGCAGGTGCAGTATTCAGTTGCAAGCTCGGAGGATCTGCCAACTGGCGGACAATATCGACAAGGGCAAGACGACTTTGAGCGACTGGATAATTATGTCGAAGGGGAGTCGCTGGCCCGTGTCTCTTGGGGCCATGTGGCACGGGGTCAAGGCATGTTTACCAAGCACTTTGCAGACCCTGTCGGTCATGAGCAAACGCTTGATTATGCAGATATGCCAAGTGCTCATCATGAACAGAAGCTTGCGCAATTGGCTCATGGGGCGTTGACATTGGGTCAATTAGGCGTGCCCTTTCAAATGCGTTTACCCAATGATACGCCTACTAGCGCAGCGGTGGGTGATGGCGAGACTTTTGCGCAAGCGTGCTTGCTAAGGCTGGCGAAAGCACCATGAATGAACCCAAACAGTTTTCTGCAACCGATGCC
This sequence comes from Psychrobacter sp. UBA2514, assembly GCF_002341255.1. NCBI lineage: Bacteria > Pseudomonadati > Pseudomonadota > Gammaproteobacteria > Moraxellales > Moraxellaceae > Psychrobacter > Psychrobacter sp. UBA2514. The sequence continues at coordinate 135,079 of NZ_DDNS01000048.1, read as the reverse complement.
ACAAAAACGGCAAGATTTGAGCAGTTAGCACTCGGTCAAAATATACAAGCGAAAAGTGGCATAGCAGCTGATAATAAATGGTATCGGCGACTACTGGCTCTACCAGCTTACTACTGGGTGCTAATTGCTCAAATAGCAGTCGTGTTGCCACATGCTGCTCACTTGCCAATATGGTTAATCGGGTTTGCGGCGATTAGTATTATTGCCCAACTACCGCGTCTCAAGAGTCGGCTAAAAAAACTCTCGCATTTAAAACGTGTCTATCAAAGCATGCAGATGCTGGGTTTTTTATTCGGCCTAGTAGGTCTGTGGCTAACGTATAACACAGCCTTTGGGCTAGACATGGGCGTGGCATTTTTGGTGCTATGTCTCGCTAGTAAGCTTTGGGAGCTGTACAAGCGGCGCGATGCTTACGTGGTGTTGAATCTATCTTTATTTGTACTTGCTGCATTGTTTTTGATGGATCAAGGGTTGCTGACAACTTTAGAAGTGGTACTGGGCGCTGTTATTGTCCTGCTGGCGTTTATTGCCCTAAACGACGATAGTAATGCTCGTGGTGATGGACGCCTGCGTACTTTAGGGGTGTTAGGGATTGGGGCACTGCCATTGTTGGTGGTGCTGTTTCTATTTTTCCCAAGACTGCCGCCACTGTGGTCTGTACAACTATCAGGTCAGCAAGCGACCACAGGTGTGTCTGATAGTATGTCACCCGGTGATTTTGCCAATTTAGGCCAGTCAACTGAGCTGGCTTTTCGCGTAGAGTTTGGCGATGAGCGTCCACCGCAACAGCAACTATATTGGCGCGGACTCGTGTTTAGTGATTTTGACGGAGTTACCTGGCGACCAAGCAATCAGGTAAGCCAATGGTCGACTAGATCGCAAGCCCCTACATGGATTCAAAATGCCTTTGCTACCGTTCCTGAGCAAGTGCAAGCCGCACCTACTCGCTATCAAATTATCCTAGAACCTACTCAGCAGAACTGGTTATTCGGGCTCGATTATCCTTTTTCTCAGCAGCCAGATATCAACATTACTTCCAACTTTACATTATCAAAAGATCAGCCTGTTACGCAGCAGCTGCGTTATGATGTATTGCAGTTTGCGCCGATGCGTATTGACCCTGTGCTGACAGAGGCATCAAGACGCCTAAATCTGGCACTACCAGCAGAGGGTAATCCGCAAGCACGCGCGCTTGCTCAGCAGTTATTTGTACAATCAGGCTCAGATCCCGTGCGCTACATGGCTGCTATCGAGCGCTGGATCAATCAAACAGAGTTTCGCTATACGTTGTCACCGCCACGACTCAATACTGATCGTATCGATGAGTTTTTGTTTCAGACCAAAGCAGGATTTTGTGAGCATTACTCTTCAAGCTTTACTTTTATGATGCGCGCAGCTGGTATTCCAGCGCGGGTAGTAGCAGGCTATCAAGGTGGTGAGCTGAGTCAAGGTGGTGATGTTTGGGAAGTGCGTCAAAAAGATGCGCATGCATGGACTGAAGTTTGGCTCGAAGGCCAAGGCTGGGTACGCGTCGATCCCACGTCGTTTGTGGCGCCTGAGCGGGTTGAGCAGGGTATGAATGCGATGACCCAGCAGCAAGGCGCAGCCATGTTTGGCAGTGGTGCCAGCGCGCAAATCAGCTATCAGCAGTATCAAATGCTACAAACACTACGTCGCTTGTCTGACCAAGCCAGCTATTACTGGCAAAAAGATGTGGTCGGTTATGACCAAGACAAACAAGCAGATTCGCTCCTAAAATGGTTCAACATCAGCTCCATTATGCAGCAAGTGATTTGGTTGGCGGCCAGTGCTATTATCGTTATGACTACCTTAGTATTCATCATTTGGCGCCGCCGGCGCAAACGCTGGCACCCAGCAGATTTGCCGCTTGCCCAGCTCTCGAAACATGTCGGCAAGCGCGATAAATTATTGGCTCGAGAGGATCATGAAGGACAGTTAGCTTGGCTAGAACGCTTAGCATCTGCTATCGATAGTCGCCTAAATGACGATACTCGCCGTCATGCAAGTCATTTAACAGACAGTGAAAACCCGATAGCGATTCAGACAAAACTGATTGAAATTAAGCAAAACTACCGTCAGTTACGTTATGGGCGCCTGAGTAACTTGGATACTAACCATAGTGAATATCAAAAACTACTTAAGCAGCTGAAAAAGAATGTGCGCGAATTATTGTAACGTTTTAATGGATGGCGTTGATAATTTGAGTGAGATTAAAGATGCTGACGCATGGATATGTAGCAAATATCAGTAAAGGTTGTTTTGAGAAGATAAGTAAGAGAGTGTCTCATGGCGGTATATGTAGATTTTGTGCAGATAAAATTCAAAGGCTATAAATGGTGTCATATGCTTGCGGATAGTTTGCAAGAGCTGCATGATTTTGCAGCATTGATTGAGGTAGATCCACGTTTATTCCACCGCACCGCAAGCTACCCGCATTATGATATTACCGTGCAAATGCGCGAAACAGCCCTTGAGAATGGGGCGCTGCCTGCCGACAGGAAAAAAATTATTGAATGTGCCAAGAAGTTAAAAGTAGAGTTGCAGTCTGAAATGTCGTTATCTGATAGTGACTGATGCAGCTTATAAGTTACACAAAGAAAAAGGTGGGTAGAGATTTTGCTCACCCACCTTTTTTTTGCTTAGATGATACTTTTCTCGTTTGGTATTATTTGGCAACTGCCGCCGTGCTGATTGCGTTGAGCGCTTTTGAGACATTATCAATAACGGTATCGCAACCTTTGATATTATGGCGTGTTTTTAGATATTCAGGATTGTTGTATGAGAGCCATACCTTTTTATTGGCATCTTCGCTAATGAGGATTTTTTGTGGTAAATCAATGGCGACGGTTTGCTCGCAATTCATCAGAGACGATCTTAATTATGGCGATATCCTTGAGCGATTCATTAGTGAGTCATGGCGAATATCCATTGTGCGTCATCAGGCAGGGGATGGCAATATATTCCAATCGATCGTTACACCAAGCGCTCTGCCAAATAGTCGACCAGTAGTCTGATTTTTGGCGATAGTTGACGGTTGTGTGGGTAGATGGCCCAAATGCTTTCTTTGGGTTCTCTATAGTTGTCGAGTACGCTCACCAACGCACCCGATGCCAGATGTTTTTGTACGTAGTAATCGGGCAGTTGTACGATACCCAGCCCTTTTAGCGCCGCATCAACCAGACTATAGCCGCTGTTGTACTGTATGGAACCAGAGACGCGCAGGTTTTTTTCTATGCCTTTTTCGACAAAATGCCAATAGTCGCGTGTACCTAGTAAGCAGTTGTGCTGGCTGAGATCGTCAAGCGTGCGCGGTACCCCGTATTGATTGAGATAAGCTGGTGTCGCACAGACAAAATTGGTGCGCAGGCTAAGCTTTTTTGCCATCATCGTAGAGTCGCGCAACTTACCAATACGAATGGCCAAATCGTAGCCACCCTCGATTAAATCAATTTTTTGGTTACTCAAAAAAGCGGTCACCTCAATGTCCCGATATTGCACCATAAAATCATTGATTAAGGGCAGCAATTGTTGCTCGCCATAAGTCACAGGCGCAGTCAGTTTGATTCTGCCTTGAGGTTTTGATTGCAAATTGCTCACCGCTTGCTCAGCCGCGTTCAAACCATCGAGCACACTGCGGCAATGCTGATAAAACACGCGGCCCTCTTCGGTGAGTGAGACTTTACGCGTGGTACGATATAGCAGCTTGATCTTCAGTCGCTTCTCTAACGCACTGATCTGACGGCTGACTTGCGCAGTCGAGATACCAAGCGCTTTTGCAGCGCGCGTAAAGCTCCCGTACTCTGCCACACAGACAAACTCACTAATCCCTTCCCAGCGCATGATTATTACCAATATGTAAAAGATATTTGCAAATATAGCATATTGTTATCTGCTCAGAAATAAATATAATGGTTAGTATCAATGTAAATAGATGCTGCTTTATGGTCATCAATGCTTGCCTACACTTGCCTACAGAGGGCAGGCAAGATAAGCTCAGTCTATCTTTATCCGTTTTAGTCACAGAAATCGTGACGATTAAAACAAGCAGATAGCCTTATTGAACAAAAAGAATGATTGGGCGTGAATGACGTTTTAAGTTTACGCTACGTTACAATCCATCGATAACAATCAAAAAGAGAGATTCCTATGTCAGATAAATTTATCAAATCAAAAGCCGCCGTCGCTTGGGGCCCAAAGCAGCCATTGTCTATCGAAGAAGTAGACGTCATGCTACCACGTAAAGGCGAAGTACTGGTAAAAATCGTGGCCAGTGGTGTCTGTCACACAGATGCGTTTACCTTATCTGGTGAAGACCCAGAAGGCGTATTCCCAGCGATTTTGGGTCATGAAGGTGGCGGTATCGTTGAGCAAGTCGGCGAAGGCGTAACCAGCGTTCAGGTCGGTGATCATGTCATTCCGTTATACACGGCAGAGTGCGGCGTTTGTAAAATGTGCCGCTCAGGCAAAACCAATCTTTGCTCAGCAGTACGCGAGACGCAAGGTAAAGGCTTGATGCCAGATGGCACGACGCGTTTTTACAAAGACGGCGAGCCTATCTATCATTATATGGGTTGCTCAACGTTTTCTGAGTACACGGTTTTACCAGAGATTTCTTTGGCTAAAGTCAATAAAGAGGCGCCATTAGAAGAAGTTTGTTTGCTTGGTTGCGGTGTCACCACAGGCATGGGTGCGGTCATGAATACAGCAAAAGTTGAAGAGGGCGCTACCGTTGCTATCTTTGGTCTAGGCGGCATTGGTCTATCCGCAGTCATCGGTGCGGCGATGGCAAAAGCCAGCCGTATCATTGTGATTGATATTAACGAGAGCAAGTTTGAGTTGGCTAAAAAACTAGGCGCAACCGATTGCATCAATCCAAAAGACTACGACAAACCGATTCAAGAAGTTATTGTTGAGCTAACCGATGGCGGTGTGGATTATTCGTTTGAATGTATCGGTAACGTTGATGTCATGCGTTCAGCGCTAGAGTGCTGCCATAAAGGTTGGGGCGAGTCAGTCATCATCGGTGTCGCTGGTGCTGGACAAGAAATCTCAACCCGTCCATTCCAGCTAGTGACGGGTCGCGTCTGGAAAGGTTCAGCATTTGGTGGTGTAAAAGGCCGTACGGAGCTACCAGGTTATGTCGAGCGCTATCTGGCAGGTGAGATTCCTTTACAAGACTTTATCACCCACACGATGCCAATAGAAGACGTGAACGAAGCGTTTGACTTAATGCACAAAGGCGAGAGCATTCGTACGGTTGTCAATTTCTAAGCGTCGTTACTGACAGTAATATCAAAATCACAGTTTTAACCTGATGACGCTACAATAAAAAAAGCTGCTTCAATTTTGAAGCAGCTTTATTTTATTTTTTTACAATGACAGACGGTTTAGTCAGTCATATTCGCCAATTGTTCTAATATGCTGACGTAATTTTCAACCCCTTGCGCACCGCTGACCAAATGGCGCTCGTTGAAGATAATCGCCGGCACACTTTGAATGCCTTGCTGCTGCCAATGCTGTTCTTCTGCTCGCACTTCTTTTGCAAAGAACTGACCCTCTAGCACTGCCAGTGCCTCACTACGATCCAGTCCAGTCTCAGCTGCAATGTCAGCAAGCACATTGATATCGGAGATGTTTCTGTTATCGGTAAAATGTGCCGCAAATAACGCTTGTTTTAACTCATGCATATATCCTTGCTGGTCTGCAAAATGCAGCAGCTGATGCAGATTAAATGTATTGTGCATGCGAGTGTCATCATTGAAATTAAATTCAAAGCCAACTTCCTGTCCAGCTTCAGTCATTCTGACTCGGCTAGCATCTGACTCTTCTTTAGTCGAGCCATACTTTTCGATAATGTGCTCACGCAAGTTTTGCCCCTCGCTTGGCATGTGAGGATTCAGCTCAAACGGATGCCAATGAATGGTGTGTGCGGTATTGGTTTGCTCAAGTGCTGCTGCCAGTTGGCGATAGCCGATGACGCACCAAGGGCAGACGACGTCTGAGACGATATCTATTCGGAGTGGTTTTTCTGATGTGCTCATATTTCCTCGCGGGTATTATTATTTATGTTTTGTTTGGGATGTATAGATAGAGGCATATCAGTTGGAATCAAGCAGATATACCTAGTTATCAGACAACTATAACTAGTTACCATGTATCAAGTCAGTTCATACTAAGAGAATGACTAAGTGATTACAATGTAGTCTGCGCAGTCGGCGTCGCCAATTCGGTAGCTCAATTGTATCTATTATCAGTAGGATAGCCGAAATTTTTGCAAAAACGGTCTAACAACTGACGCACTGATAACAAAACCCATGACTACTTAACCAATCTGCCGTGGTCACAAAACAGGTTTTTATTTAAAGTTGCTCCATTGAGATTAGCGATGATTATTTATAAATAACGCTAATAATAATAATTCAATAAACAATAAAAACTTAACACTCACTATAGTGTCATATATGAAAAATATCACTGAAGCAATGAAATGGCGTTACAGCACCAAAGACTTTGACACCAACAAAAAAATATCAGCAGAAGACTTTCAGAGTCTAAAAGATATCTTACGTCTCAGTCCGTCGAGCCCCAATATTCAGCCTTGGCATTTTGTGATTGCTGATGACGAAGCTGGGAAAGCTCGAATCGCTAAAGGCACAGAGGGCATGTATGAATTCAATGATGCCAAAGTAAAAGATGCCTCGCATGTCATTGTATTCTGTAGTCGTGTCTATGCCGATGACGAGTTTTTAGAAGGCTTGCTCGACAAAGAAGATGCCGATGGTCGCTTTGCAGAACCAAAGTTCCGAGAGCAAATGCATCAAACGCACAAAATGTTCTTGGACATTCGTCGTTATGAGCAAAAGGACGAGCCGCATTGGTTGATAGAGCAGTTGTATCTCAATATGGGTACATTACTACTAGGCGCTGCTACTTTGGGTATTGATGCTGTGCCGATGGAAGGCGCAGATTTAAAAGCACTTGATGAAGAGTTTGAGTTACGTAGTAAGGGCTATACCGCTGTTGCCGTGATATCGCTTGGCTACCGTAGTGAAGATGATTTTAATGCTGATGCCTAAGTCTCGATTTGACGAAAAAACAATCATCACTAAAGCCTAGTTTTAGGTGTTTGATTTGAAATGATCATTCTAAAGTAGCCTCATAATAGTCCTATAAACTTTCGTTTGTGGGGCTTTTCTTTATTGAAGTCTATTTAATATACTACCTTTTTCTAAAAAATAGATTGCCCACTTCACATAATATAGTCAATCCTAAATAAAACAGATACATTATATATCAAGGTGGAACTGGTCTAAATTTTCCTTGCGTGCTGTGCCTACGCAGACAGAGGTTGCGAAAAATTTATCCCAGTCCCACTGTATCGTTTTTATACTGAATTCACTATATATTGCTAAATCATATGGCCTGAATTTGAGTGCTTATATATAAAAATCAAGTGATACTAGCTAGCAGCGGATGGTTAGGCTAATTGAGGTAAATGATTATCAGTTAGCTTACAGCGATTGGTAGTACACACTTTCAGGTACTGCCTCGGATTAAAAACTACACTGCAACAACTACAAAATAAAAACAAAACAAGTTTTTTGGTACGCCATAATGGATTTATTGCCATGGATTTATTGCCGCCGTAGCTATAAGGCGCTTTTTTCACCCATCATATTCATCTGCCAGCGAGAAGCCAGCATGTCTACCTTGACGTTAACAATCAATAAGCAGGATTATCAGCTCGAGAATCTTGACGCCCGTACGACACTGCTCGACGTCTGTCGTCAACATTTACAAATTACTGGACCCAAAAAAGGCTGCGACCACGGCCAATGCGGCGCTTGTACCATGCTCATCAATGGTCGCCGAGTCAACTCTTGTCTCACACTTGCTATCATGCATGATGGTGATGAGATTACGACCATCGAAGGCATCGGTATGCCGGACTCACTATCGGCGCTGCAACAAGCCTTTAAAGATAACGATGCTTTTCAGTGCGGATATTGCACCCCAGGTCAAATTTGTTCAGCGACTGCCTTAATAGAAGAAGTAAAACAAAATTGGCCAAGCCATGTGAGCACAGACTTACAACATCCTGATAGCCTTCTGGTACAAGAAATCGCTGAGCGCATGAGTGGTAATGTCTGTCGCTGCTCCGCTTATCCCAATATCATCAAAGCCATCTCACAAGTGCTTGAGAATGAAGCATCAGCGTCTACTTCTAAAACAGTTGATAGCGCTGCGCAAAACTCAAGCGTAACAGGTATTTGGTCACCGCCGTCAAGCGAGGCTCAGTTCCATAAAGCCTCAGCGAATAACAAAACAATAACAGGCAAGGCAGGAGACCACTCATGAAACGTTTTGAATATAGCCGCGCTGATGCACCTAAGCAAGCCGCAACCTCTGCTAGCAGCAAAGACGCTTCTTTTATCGCAGGTGGTACCAACTTATTAGATCTCATGAAACTAGAGATCGAAACCCCAATCAAACTGGTCGATATCACTCGTTTAGAATTAGAGCAAGTAGAAACGACTGCCGATGGTGGTTTACGTATTGGTACGCTTGTGACCAATAGCGATTTGGCCGCGCATCCTGAGGTGATTGCAAACTATCCAGTATTGTCCCGAGCTATCTTGGCAGGAGCGACTGGTCAGCTACGTAACAGAGCGACAACGGGCGGCAACTTTTTACAGCGTACTCGTTGCTATTATTTTTATCAAACAGACAGCGCTTGTAATAAACGTGAACCGGGCACAGGATGTCCTGCTATCAACGGGGAGAACCGTACCCTAGCTGTCTTAGGTACCAGTGATTCATGTATTGCTCAGCACCCATCCGATATGGCAGTGGCAATGCGCTTACTGGATGCCACGATAGAGACAGTTAAAGCAGATGGCTCGACTCGCGCTATCGATGTGAAAGATTTTTATTGTTTGCCAAAAGACACGCCGCATATCGAAAATGTGCTAGAAGCAGGCGAGCTGATTACTCATGTTGTATTACCTGCCCCTATTAAGGGCATGCATACCTATGACAAAGTGCGTGATCGCGCTTCTTATGCCTTTGCACTGGTATCTTGTGCCGCAGTCATCGATGCTGACGACAATGGCAACCTAAAGACAGTACGATTGGCGTTCGGCGGCATCGGTACCAAGCCATGGCGTAATGAAGAGGTTGAGGCACTATTAATGGATACCGATGGCAATAGCGACGTTATCACGCAGGCCGCTGATCTATTATTGCATGATGCCAAAGGTAATGGTCAGAACGACTTTAAAATACCGTTGACGCGTCGCCTACTAAAACAAGTTATTCAGCGCGCATTAGCGGGCGAGGGAGCATAATCATGGCACTATTAGAATCAATCACCCAGTCAGAACCAACCAAAAAACTGACCATGGATGAGCCTGTTGAAACGCTATTTAGCACAACGGCAAGCAAGCTAGTTGGTAAGCCAATCAACCGTGTTGATGGTTCCCTAAAGGTTAGCGGTCAAGCGAAATACAGTGCCGAAATACACTTGGACAATCAAGCCTATGGTGTATTGGTAGGCGCGACCATTGCTAAAGGTCAAGTTGAGAGTATCGATAGTGACTCTCTAAAAGGCATTCCTAATATTATTAAAGTCGTGACCGATCCTGAGCACTTTTTGCGTAACTCTCAACAAGGGACAAAAACTAAAGCACCCAAGCAAGGGGTTAGCGAGATTTTTTATCATGGTCAGCCTATTGCTGTCGTGGTTGCTGAGACTTTTGAGGCGGCAAGAGAAGGCGCTAAAGCGCTGAAAGTGACTTATAAGGATGAGACTGACCAAGCGGCACTGAACTTTACCCAAGAGCTCTCTAACGCACATGCGGTAGATGAAAAAAAAGGCTCTGATAAAAATAATGTCCAAGGCGATCCAGACCAAGGCTTAGCTGATGCGGCAGTGACCGTTGATCGCTTTTATCATACCCCAAGTCAAAGCAACTCTCCGATGGAGCCCCATGCAACGTTGGCTCATTGGGAAGGCGATAAGCTCGTTCTGTATACTTCCAATCAGATGCTCGCTTCTTGCAAACAGCAAGTCATGGATGCTCTGGACCTAAATAAAGATCAAGTACAACTGATCGCATACTATGTGGGTGGTGGGTTCGGTAGTAAGCTCGGTATTGCTCCTGAATCTATTGCAGCGGCGATTGCTGCAAAAGATCTTGGCCGTCCGGTATTGATTACCATGACGCGTTCACAAGTGATGGAAGCAACGGTCAGACGCTCAAACACGCGTCAGCGTATCGCAATCGGCGCGAACAATGACGGCGTGATCGATACATTGATTCACGATACGATCTCTAGTAATTTGCCAGGTGAGGCTTTCTTTGAGCCAACTGCTCTATCTACGCACCATCTATATAGCGGCAAAAACCGCCGTGTGAATTATGAGATGGTAGACATGAACCAAGTGTTGTCAGGTTCTATGCGTGCGCCTGGCGAAGCGGTAGGTATGATCGCGCTTGAATGTGCCATGGATGAGCTTGCCACACAGTTGGAGATTGATCCGGTTGAACTACGCCGTCGTAATGAGCCAGAGCAAGATCCGAGTCAAAATATTCCTTTCTCAACGCGCCAATTGATTGCCTGTATGGAACAAGGTGCCAAGCATTTTGGTTGGAGTGAGCGAAACGCCAAGCCTGCCAGTCAATTAGAAGGTGACTGGTGGATAGGTACAGGCATGGCGGCGGCTGCCCGTGGTAACCAATTACAGCCATCTGAAGCACGTGCAACCCTACAGGTAGATGAGTCAAAAGCACTTGGTATCAAAGCAGTTATCGAGACAGACATGACAGACATCGGTACAGGGTCTTATACGGTGTTTTCTCAGGTAGCGGCAGACCTGTTAGGACTACCTATCGACCATGTTGAGATGAAACTAGGTGACAGTGCATTGCCACCAGCATCAGGCTCAGGTGGCAGTTTTGGTGCTGCGAGTGCGGGTAGTGGTGTCTATCTTGCTTGTGAGCAGCTGCGTGAAATGCTAGCAGAAAAAGTTGGTCTGTATCCTGACAACATTCAGTTAGACAATGGTCAAATCAAGAAAACAGGAGAGCATGCTTTAACGGCAATGGAAGCTGCCAAAAAGAGTGGCCAATCATTTGCTGACAGCACTATTGATAAGCTATCGCAAACCACAGGGCTTTCGCTATCAGGACAGTCAGCATCACAAGAGTATGATTTTGATAATACAGAGTATTATGCGCTTGCGGATGTGGTCGCTGACTATGATGAGCAAAAAATCACTGCCAAAGGCCAGATAAAACCGGGTAAGAACGGTAAGAGCCATCGCCAAGCCTCTTTTGGTGCGAACTTCGCTGAAGTGGCGGTTCATAAAGTCACTGGTGAGATTCGGGTGAAACGTATGACAGGTGCATTTGCCGCTGGTCGTATTCTGAACCACAAAACTGCAACGTCGCAATGCTATGGCGGTATGGTGTTCGGTATTGGCTCAGCGTTGATGGAAGAAGTGATTCATGACAAACGTGACGGTCGTCTCTGTAACCATGACCTTGCCGAGTATCATGTGCCAGTTAATGCGGACGTACCGCAGTTAGATGTCATATTGGTAGAAGAAGATGATCCTTATACCAATCCAATGCACATCAAAGGTATCGGTGAGACGGCTATTGCAGGTGCTGCTGCCGCGATTGCCAATGCTATCTATAATGCGGTCGGTGTGCGTGTTTATGACTTCCCGATTACCCTCGACAAGCTGCTTTATGAGATGCCAGAGTAGTTTTATCAGCTTATGTATGACAAGAACCCGCTTACTGAGCGGGTTTTTGTAACTGAGTCGGTAGTATATTTTATTACTAGCAAAAAATTCACTAACAAAAAACAATTATTAAATAAGAGGCATTATGAATCAAGTCGCTGACATTCTGAAGCTGGCAAGCGAGGCTCAGCAGCAAGGTGTTGATGCTGTATTGGCTACTGTCGTTCATACAGAAGGCTCAGCGTATCGCCGTGCTGGTGCCATGATGCTCATCTGTGATGACGGTCGTTCGGTCGGAATGATCAGCGGTGGCTGCTTGGAGCCCCACATCATCAAACGTGCCTTTTGGCTCACGCGTGACGGTGCCAATGTGCAGGTTTATCAGACAGGTGATGACATTGAGTACGCTGATAATGGTCAAGCGCAGGTAGCGATCAACAAAGAAGCTGGCGATACAGACGATCTAGACGACTTGGATGGCCTAGATGACATGGACTTTGATGAGTTGAATTTTGGGCTTGGCTGTAATGGACGTGTGCATGTGCTGTTTGAGCGTCTGGCAACAGCCGCACCATTTTTAGAGTCAGTTCGTCAGGTGCGACGTCATCAGCAGCCAGTTATGGTCGCTACTTTGATTCGCAACAACGGTTGTCAGAATACCGAGTTGCAAGTTGGCCTGCGTATCAATCTAGACGAATATCACAATTCGGAAAATTCACTAGAACAAGAGATAATAAACCCTTCGAATATAATTGCCGATATTGTAGAAAAGTTAGCAGAGTACGAGCTGTCTGAGAGCAATACTGAATACGTGACCATAAAAACGGACGAGGCAACCACCGAGTGGCTCGTACAACGCCTGCAACCACAAGTGCGCCTGCTCGTTTGCGGGGCAGGTAATGATGTGATGCCATTGGTGACCATGGCCAAGCTACAAGATTGGCATGTCACGGTCATAGACAGTCGCGCGCAATATGCGACTCGTATGCGCTTTCCTCAGGCAGATGCAGTGATGTCATTATCTTTAGAGGATAGTGATACCCTGCTAAAGCTGAGTAATAACGCAGCGGTCGCTCTTATGTCACATAGTCTGACCCAAGACCGCGCTCGCTTGGCGATATTGCTAGCACATGCGCAAAACTATAGATACTTAGGACAGTTAGGGCCGCGCTATCGTACCGAACGCTTAATCAATGAGATAAGCGCTAACATGGATCATCCTGCTATCTTGGATACTGGCGTTCAAAAACTGCATTATCCGATTGGCTATAAGCTAGGAGGAGATGGTCCAGAGGCACTCGCACTGGGTATCATGGCACAGATAAATGCAGTCATGCACGATCAAACTGCATCAGTAGAAGGCTCCTACAGTAGGGTCTCGAATTCAGAAGCAAGCGTTGGTAATACGGATGCTGATATTGTGCCGAGTACCGTATGAGTAGTATCGTCTTAGAAGACAAGGACAGACAGGTGCAAAATCATGCGGTCATCATATTGGCAAGTGGCCTCAGTCAGCGCCTTGGCCAACCTAAGCAGCTGCTCGTTAAGAATGGCGAGCTATTAATCGTGCACATGATCCGATCGGCAGTGAGCACCAATCCGCAAGCCGTTATCGTTGTGATTCCTGATAAGCATCCTGCAGTTGCTAGTGTAGTTACAGAGTTGGCTGTGCAATATCCAGCGGTTCAAGCGGTAGTAAACCCAAAACCTGAAACTGGTATGGCGGACAGTTTGCGTTTGGGTATTGAGAGTATTGCGAGTCTTGGAAATTCGTCAATCGAGCGCGTGCTTATCATAGGGGTTGATCAGGTTCTATTAGATCAGTCGCATTTAATGGCTTTGCTGGCTGGTGAACAGTCTGTGGTAGCCAGCAGTTATCATAGCTGGACGTATTCAGATGAATTAAGCGCTACAGAGCAAAAAAATATCATCGGCTTACCGCTAGTGATTGATACAGGTTTACTCAGACAATGGCAAACTGAATTGACAGGTGATAAAGGCTTGCGTCATTTAATCAGAGCATTACCGCCAAGCCAAATACATACAGTGATCAATAAGCAGCTCAGTTATGATATCGATACACCAGCACAGCTAGCGTTTGCTCAAAAAAAAGGCTGGCTTGATCAGCACTCTGAACGAATATGAATAGTAAGCGACTGACATGACAAGCATGATAGCAACCAAGCGTCTCTACCTAAGACAGTGGCAAGCAAGTGATCGTGCGCGGTTTGCCGAGATGAATGCTGATCCTAAAGTGATGGCATATTTTCCTAAACTATTAACCCCTGCATTGAGTAATACCATTGCCAATAAGTGTCAAAAATTAATTGAAGAGCATGGCTGGGGATTTTGGGTGGTGGCTCGTAAAGATGGCGCAGATAAAAGTGATGACTTTATCGGTATGGTTGGGTTAAATAACGCGCATGCTGATATGCCCTTTGCCCCTGCTGTCGAGATTGGTTGGCGTTTGCACAAGGATTATTGGGGGCTAGGCTATGCCACCGAGGCGGCGCGTGCAGCGCTGGATTTTGCGTTTACCGAGCTGGCACTTGAGGACGTGGTGTCATTTACGGCGGTCATCAATCAGCGCTCGCAAAAGCTTATGCAGCGTCTTGGTATGACTGATACGCAGGACAACTTCTCTCATCCGATGCTCGATGCTGATCATCGACTGGCTGAGCATGTTCTATATAAAATCACGCGTCAGCAGTGGCAAGCCCTTATAGTATAACGGACTCTATTTATATCATACGGCCGATCTTGAAAGCGTCAAAATATGCCCCCTTAAACAAACGGCAACGCTAGATAAGCGGTGTTTTGAGGTTTGACGTGCTGACTGCTAAAGCCAAACTCAATCATCTTATTGGTTAGCTTGTTTTTACGCCCGCGTCCAGGGTCAACGACGATGACTTCACAGGTTGGCAGCGCATGACGTTCGATAAACCCAGCCAATATCCCAATATGTTGGTCTACGTAGAGCAAGTCACTGCCGATAATGATATCAAACCTACCAAGATGGCTGTTATCCTCTGACCAGTCTAAACGCTCAAAATTGATGCCTCTGTTATTATTTAGCGTGGTATTTCTATCAAGGAAATACTCAACGGTCGGATGATAGTCGGTCGCTGTGATGTCTGCTTGTCTATGATTGAGCAATAGACTCGATAGCGCCATGCCGCAGCCCACCTCCAAAATTCGTTTGTCCTTAATATCGTAATCAAGCATGTGATTGGCCAGCACCAAGCTTGATGGCCATATCTCCTCAAACATCGGCCAAGAAGCAGAGCAAATGCCCAAGTTTAATGCCTCATCATCAGGATCGCTAAATTGCTGATTGTCACGCAGGGTGCAAACGTCGGTGTTGCCAATTTCGATCGTTTGATAGTGCACGCGCACAGTGGTCAGCGAAGTCATAAACTGTCCTAAAAAACAAGCAAAAGTGCAAAGGTTGGCAAAGATTGCCGCTTTCGGTGAGGTAGGGCATACAAAGGTGGGCGTGCATCTTGGATATAGTATTGACTGTGATTTGGTAGAGGTTGTTATTTGACAAAAACACATGTTGTCAAAACAGTACTCTTAAAGGTGCAAAAAGAGTATGACCTAAATGATGACAAGTTATTGTTAATTCTGAAGGTATTGTTATTGCTGGATAAAAGGGCTGGTGAAAGCGGACGGTAAAAGAAGCGTATGAGAGATGTTGAATGGCTTTTATGCTGGCATGATAGGCTTGTCGTTTATTTTGACAAGCCCATACAAGAGAGGATTAAGGCTGGCGTGTGCTGCTGAATCAATTTAGAAATTTGAGTCCAGAGGTCTTGAGCGCCCAGACCAGCTCTACAAAGGCGCGACTGTTGGTTAAGGGTTCGCCATCGATGATGAGTACATAACCTGCGCCATCGATCCATAAAAACACAAAGCTGGTTTCAGGTATGAGCAAGTCAACTTGCTGAAAAAACGAGATCGCTTGGCTTTCTACTGCCCAGCCGCGCTGCTTTTGGCGCAGCATAAAGCCGGAAAAGTCAGCGGCGGCAACACTGAGCATGTCCGCTTCTTCTTGACTATAACCAATCCGAGCCAGACAAAACCCTTCATCAGAGCCAATCGCGGCACGGCGTTTGCCAGATAAGCTCGCGACTACGTAAGGCAAAAACTGATCCAATGGTAGATTGGGCGCTGGCAAAAGCAAAGACAGTTTTTCGATCCAGCCGTGTTCTATAAAGCTTTGTAGCCATATATCAGAATAACGCTGTAACCAATCAGCGGCGAGTAGTGTCTGCCCATAAGACAATAAATCTTGTAGCGCCAACTGCTCGTCAGTCGGCTCATTCTGTGAAAACGCCTCAAAAATACCAGCAGGCGTTAATGTTAGATAGGTCTTATCGGCATTCAAATAAGAAGACATAGCGGCTACCTTAGCGATGAAAAAGTGGTAAAAAGTGATAGAAGTTAAGTTATAAACGCATGACAGTTTATGGTGGCGTGGTAGGCTTGATGGTCTGATCCAAATGCTGTTGGCAGTTATCCCAGCGTTGATCAAATTGCCAATCACTTTTGCCCAAGCTAAACCATACTAAGGAAAATGCCAGACGATCATTACGCACAGTACAATAGGCAAAAAACTCATTTTCAATTTGCTCAAGCGTGCCCCAGTCTTGGCTAGCACGTGCTTGCAGCAGCTCAGCGGTGATGTCTCTTGCGATCTCTCTGGCGTCATCACTACTGATACGCAAGCGTTGCTTTTGCTCATTGAGCGAAGGCGATACCAAAACGCTCCAGCGAGTGGCGAGCATACTGTTGCGCTGAATATAGCTTTTTTTATCAATACAATCGCGAAACCCTTGCTTGGCCTCAGGGGTCAAACGGTCTTTGATACGCGTAAACAAATTATTGACATCGTATGGAATGTCAAACCAGCACCCATAGAAAAAATCTGCTACCGCGCCCTGTAGGGGTTCTTTTTCGGTGAGTAATAAGGCGGCGTTGATGCGCTGCTCATGAAAGTGACGGTTGTTGGGTGCCAAAAACACTTTGCGTGAATAAAACCGAAAGACTCGGTGCGCCACTTTCTCGTTTTCTTTGATCAGGTCTGAGTCAGACATAATGGTCTCCTTGTGTCATAGCCGTGACGACAACCAGTGCCTCAGGCTATGAGCTCATTCAGCAAAACAACCTCTGATAATATGAGTGTCAATGAGTCATCAATCCAGCAATGTCTGCATCAAATCAATCATAAATTCAGCATCCTCTTCACTCATTGCCTCAAACCCTTCAGGCATACCAAGCTCAGTTAAGGCTTCTTTTCCATCATCATCGCTATGCAAATCCAGGATGGCTTCTATAAAAATTTGCGCATCTGGAAAGTCGTCTTTGATGAGAAGGACGTGGCTTATGTCTGCCAGATCACTTTCAATCAATACTGAGAGCTGAGCTTTGGTCAAGCGTGAGAAGCTGTGAAAGATCTCCGCCAAGAAAAACGCCGCTTGGGCATCGCCTTTGATGACTTTGCGAGCAGCTGCTTGATAGGTCTCAGTGATATCCCAGTTGAGGTCAGATTCTTCTATATCGACAGCTTCGAGCAAACGCAAACCGATCAGCTTGACGTCTCGATTGTCTGCCATCGCAACGGTTGCGCCTTTATGGATATCTTCTAAGTGATTGATGTCGCTATTGGCCGCCGCGGCAATGACCATCTCATCAGATTTGCCAATGGGACGAGCAACTGCACGGTAGCCTTGCTCACGGATGAGGGCAGCGGCATCAAAAGGGTTGGCGTAGATAATTTGAATAACACCTGCCTCAATCAAGGTCTCTTGCTCAGCATGTGAGGCTGGGATATTGAGGTGCATGTTTAGGTTGGCACGTTTTTGAATCAGCGTATTGAACATGTGCCAGCCAGCAAAGCGCTCAGGCGAAAAATCAGGGGCGATTAACATATTGTGTGTCGTCATGATTTAGCCTTCCTCATCTTGTTTCATTTGGGCGTACTGAGCCATTGCCGCTTCGATTTTACTGCGTGATGGCTTACGGCGTACTGAAGTGTATCCTACAGTTTCGCCGCGGCGAACATTGGGCACGACCGTGGCATATACCCAGTAGTGACTGCCGTCTTTGCATAAATTTTTGACATAGCCATGCCACTTCTTTCCAGCTTTTGCTGTGTCCCACAAGTCTTGATAAGCCGCTTTTGGCATATCAGGATGACGCAGAATATAGTGCTGTTGACCGATGAGCTCATCGACGTGGTAGCCACTAATCTCAACAAAGGCGTCGTTGACGTGAGTGATAATACCGTCTAAATCGGTACGCGAGACAATGAGCTTACCATCTGGGTAGGGACGCTCTACACCTGTATCATAGACAGTTCGAGAGGTGCCATCATGATAGGTCAGGGTGATTTGCTCAGCAGGCAGGTCAGGCTTGTGTGCATCAGGGATTGGAGAACCCATGGTCATCTCCTTCGTTGGTCGTTATATTTATAATGAGTAAAATCGAGTACATAGGGCACTCGTCAAAAAGCCAAAGCCACCAATCAAATGAGTTTTGCTAGGGCTTCTGAGGCGCGCTTGATGTCCAAGAATATCAAACCAAGCTTGGCATTGGGTTTTGCCATGATAGTGAGTACCGCTTCATCGCCTGATGACGTCATGATTACGTAGCCCATCTCGCCTTGAATCATGATGCGATCGATACTACCGCGTGCCAATTCGCGGCCTGCACGGTCGCCTAATGATAGCAGTGCTGCTGACATCGCACCCACACGATCTTCATCAACGCCAGTTGGTAGAGCTGAGGCAATCATCAGACCATCGTTAGAGATTAGGGCAGATGCTTCAACATCTGCTGATGAGCTGTTTAAGTCTTCCAATATCTGTTGAAATGAATCTGTACGCATATCGCTTTCTCTATACTGTGTGTTAATTTTTATTTATGAACTATAGTTAGCCAAAAATAACCCTGTTTGAAAAAGGGTATTATAAATCCTTACTAAAAATATTGATATAGTAAATCCCTATTTAAACTAAGGTTATGATAAGTTTTTTCTGCTATTTCATAAAACTTGCAATGTAACGACCAAAAAGCCCCCATCATTCAATGATAGGGGCTTTTTTAGTGACGATAAATCAAGGCGTATTCGTTAAGCTTTATTACGCCATTGACCTTGAAACATAGTGCCTGCAATAGGGTTCAGTCCCATCTGATAGGCCAAATCAGCAGGGCGGGCGATGTCCCATAGTGCTAAATCAGCATCACAGCCCACTTCTATTTTGCCTTTATTAGATAGACCCAAAGCCTTGGCTGCATAAACGGTTGATCCTGCCAATACCTCTTCAGGCGTGAGGTAAAACAGCGTACAGCCCATATTCATTGCCAACAACAGCGATGTCAAAGGTGATGTACCGGGGTTGCAATCGGTTGAAATCGCTATAGGAACTTGATGCTTGCGAAGTGCCTCAATCGGTGGCAGCTTGGTGTCACGCAAGGTATAAAACGCTCCGGGCAATATCACCGCAACCGTGTTGCTAGCAGCCATTTTCTCTATGTCAGTTTCTGATAAATGTTCTAAATGGTCGCTAGATAGCCCTTTGTATTCGGCAACTAAAGCGCTACCGCCGATGTCAGATAACTGCTCAGCGTGTAGTTTGACCGGCAGGTCTAAGGAGCGTGCAACCTCAAAAACGTGTCTAATCTGATCGCTACTAAACGCAATGTTTTCACAAAAGCCATCGACCGCATCAACCAAGCCTTCTGCATGCAGGATTGGTAGCCACTCACAGACTTGCTCGATATAGTCGTCCGCACGGTCCTGCATATGGGACTTATATTCAGGTGGTAAGGCGTGCGCTGCAAGATACGTGGTGCTGACGTGGATGTCGTATTTTTCGCCAAGCTGGCGTGCGACGGTGAGCATTTTGCGCTCAGTATCTAAGTCAAGACCATAACCTGATTTGATTTCGATGCTGGTGACGCCTTCTTTCATCAGCGCAAGTAGGCGCTTTTCACTTTGGGTAAATAGCGATTCAATACTGGCCGTGCGGGTGGCACTCACGGTTGCGACAATACCGCCGCCTTGTGCTGCGATGTCTTGGTAACTGGCCCCTTGCAAACGCGCTTCGAATTCATTGCTGCGGTTGCCACCATAGACAATGTGCGTATGACAATCGATAAGCCCAGGCGTTAGCCATTTGCCATCGGCGTCTGTGATTTGGTTCTCGTGATAATGTGGCAGATGCGTCGTGATTTGCTCTTGTGCCCCAATCCATGCAATCTTGCCGTCTTTAATACCGATAGCCGCGCTCTCTAGCTGACCGTATGGGACGTTATTAGTATCTGAATTTTCATAAAGATTAAAACCATAGTGCGCTGAAAACGTCGCAATATTGGCATTGATAATAAGGTGGTCAAACGATGTCATAGTAGATTCGTCGAGCGTCTGCTCTTTAAAATTTTCTGATTCATTCATAGTATGCTCCTAATAATTGGGAGGCGAGCGATCTTTGTTTGCAAGACCTTTGCTTGTAAGATCTAAGTGACAAGTAAGTGCTGTTCTACAATCGTTGCCAGCAATCGAGCAGCGACTTTGCAGCTACGACTATCCACATCAAAGGTTGGGTTGATCTCAGCAATATCTGCCATTTTTACTTTGCCTGATGACACAATCAGCTTGACCATACGCTCAACAAAACCAAGCTCAATACCAAAAGCAGCAGGCGCACTGACACCCGGAACGATACTAGAGGGGAGACAGTCCATATCAATAGTGAGATAAATAATATCAACCTGATCTATGAAGCTTTTGACCTGCTCGGCAATGGTGTCCCAAGGCTTATAATGACAGTCTTCATCACTAATAACCTGTACGCCAAGTTGCTCAGCGCGATCAAAGAGCGCGGCGGTATTAGAAAAGCGACTGACGCCAATACAGCAATAATGAAAGGGCTGATCGTGTGCGTCAAGATGCTCGGCAATCTGGCGAAACGGTGTACCAGAAGTCGCCACATCAGACTGACGAATATCAAGATGGGCATCGAAATTAATAATCCCGATAGTAGGCGCTGTGTTTGTGCTGATAGTTGTATCGTTTGCCTTTTCTAAGGCCTGCCATAATCCCAAAAAGCTACCATAAGCAATGGCATGACCACCGCCAAGCCCGATGGGTAATCCACCTTGCTTGACGATAGTGCTCACTGCATCGGCATATTTGATCTGAGCTTGCTCAAGAATACTGTCGGCAAAGCCATCATTGTCATCACAATGAATGTCGCCAGCATCACCCAATAAGGTTGATAATTGACTATCAAAGCGTTGTTGCAAATCAGCGATGACTGGCAGCGTAGCAAAAGCTCGACGAATCAATGGCGGGGCAGCTCTAGCACCCACGCGTCCTTGATTGCGTCTGACGCCTTGATCACAGGCAAAGCCAATTAGCCCAATATGTTGAGCCTCATAAGGCTGAGCAAGCTGATACCAATAACGGGCGCGTGCAGTCTCAAACGGCTCTGCGCGTCCTGTCCACTGAGTCATATCAGCAGGTGTATGGCAAATGGGTGTGGTCATGTTTGTGACTGCCATCATGGCTCTCCTTTTACCAGCCAATGCTTATTTAGACTCGTACCAGTTCTGACGTAGTTCTTGCCAATGCTCAGCAAGTGTACCGTCTAGTACTAACTGCTTGGCCGCTTCGATATCAGGGGCGAGGTAGCGATCTTTATCATAGAACGTCACTTTCTCACGTAGTTTTTGATGTGCCACAGTCAACGGCTCTGATGTCTCGAGTCCTCGATGAAAATCAATACCTTGACCAGCAGCCAGTAGCTCAATACCTATGATAGTCGCAGTGTTTTGCGCCATCTCATATAGGCGGCGTGCGCAATAGGTAGCCATGGATACATGGTCTTCTTGGTTGGCAGAGGTTGGGATGCTATCGACGCTACCTGGATGGGCGATAGATTTGTTTTCTGAAGCCAGTGCAGCAGCGGTCACATGCGCAATCATAAAGCCTGAGTTGACCCCAGCGTTATCGACTAGGAATGGTGGCAGACCACCTGACAAAGTTGCATCGATCAGCAAAGCGACACGGCGCTCAGACATCGAGCCAATCTCAGCGATAGCCAATGCTAAAATATCCGCGGCAAAAGCGACTGGCTCAGCATGGAAGTTACCACCTGATATGGCGACCGGACCATCTTCATTATTAAAGATAAGCGGATTGTCTGTTACCGCATTAGATTCGATGAGCAGCGTTTTCCCTGCTTGGTTGATGATATCAAGACAAGCACCCATGACTTGTGGCTGACAGCGTAAGCAATAAGGGTCTTGAACGCGATCATCTTGTTCGCCATCGTGCGAGGCACGGATAGCACTGCCTTTGATCAGTTGACGGTGTGCTTTGGCGATCTCTATTTGACCATGATGACCGCGTACTTCGTGAATACGCGCATCAAATGGTGAATCTGAGCCTTTGGCGGCATCAATTGACAGTGAGCCGACGATAGTAGCAGTCTCAAGTAAATCACGCGCTAAGAAATAACCACGTAATGCTAGCGCAGTTGAGACTTGCGTACCGTTGATAAGCGCAAGGCCTTCTTTGGCTGCCAATGTGATTGGCTCAAGTCCATGCTTTGCTAGGGCATCAGCAGCTGGCACTTTTTTACCAGCGACAAACACATCACCTTCACCCATCATCGCAAGTGTCATATGTGATAGTGGCGCTAAGTCACCAGAGGCACCAACTGAGCCTTTGGCTGGGATATTTGGGGTGATTTGATTGTTGATTAAACCAAGTAAACTATCTACCACCTCGCGACGTACGCCAGACACACCTTGTGCTAGGCTAGCAACTTTCATCACCATAATCAGGCGCACCACGCCCTCTGGTAGCGCGTCACCTGTACCTACCGAGTGAGAAATGATTAGGTTACGCTGTAGCAGCTCAAGCTGGTCATCACTGATGCGGGTTTTGGCAAGCAGACCAAAGCCGGTGTTAATGCCGTAGGCGCTCTTATCACGCTCAATAATGGTTTTGACATTGTTATGCGAGGCGTCAATCGCCTCATACGCACTCTCAGGCAAGCTCAATACCACGGGCTGATCGTAGATGTCGCGTAGCATCTTGAAGCTAAGCTGGCGTGGATGTAGGGTAAGTTGTTTGATGTTGCTCATAAGGGTAATCCTAGTTGCATAGTCATATAAGTGTTTGTTTTTATAATATTAAGGTAGTTCAAACTATTTGATCATTGGCAGATTTAAACCATAATCTTTCGCTGTCTTAATCGCCAACTCATAACCTGCATCGGCATGACGCATAACGCCTGAACCGCAGTCATTGACCAATACGCGTGACAAGCGTTTGGCTGCGGCATCTGTACCGTCCGCCACGATGACCATGCCTGAATGCTGCGAGTAGCCCATGCCGACACCGCCGCCATGATGTAGTGATACCCACGTTGCGCCGCCTGCGACATTGAGCATGCCGTTTAATAGTGCCCAGTCAGATACCGCATCTGAGCCGTCTTTCATGCTTTCGGTCTCGCGGTTGGGGCTGGCGACCGAGCCCGTGTCGAGGTGGTCACGACCGATAACGATTGGGCCTTTTAGCTCACCGTTTTTGACCATCTCATTAAATGCCAAACCTGCTTTGTCACGCTCGCCCAGACCCAACCAGCAGATACGTGCAGGCAAGCCTTGGAACTGAATACGCTCTTTTGCCATATCGAGCCAGCGATGGACGTGGGTGTTTTCTGGGAACAGCTCTTTGATTTTTTGATCGGTCTTATAGATGTCTTCTGGATCACCTGAGAGCGCCACCCAGCGGAATGGGCCTTTGCCTTGGCAAAACAGCGGACGAATATAAGCAGGGACAAAACCGGGGAAATTAAAGGCATCCTCAACCCCTTCATCAAACGCCACCTGGCGGATATTATTACCGTAATCGGTCGCTGGAATATCCATCGCTTGCAAGTCTAAAATCGCTTGGACGTGTACGGCACAAGATTGAGCAGCGGCTTTGGTGAGAGCTGCATGTTGCTCTGGATCTTCTTGAGCGGACCTCCATTCTTCAACAGTCCAGCCGCTTGGTAGATAGCCATTGATCAGGTCGTGCGCTGAGGTTTGATCGGTCACCAAATCAGGTTTGATGTCTCCTTCACGAGCGCGCTTAACGATTTCAGGCAAGATATCTGCAGCGTTACCAAGTAGCGCGATAGAGATCGCCTCGCCTGCTTTGGTATGCTGCTCAATCAATTCATAAGCATGGTCGAGATCGCGCGCTTGCTTATCGACATAACCCGTGCGCAAACGGAAATCGATGCTTGATTGCTGGCATTCGATGTTCAATGAGGTTGCGCCTGCAAAGGTTGCGGCTAGTGGCTGCGCACCGCCCATACCGCCAAGACCTGCGGTCAAAATCCAACGACCCGCCCAGCTGCCATTATAGTGCTGACGACCTGCTTCGACAAAAGTCTCGTATGTACCTTGGACAATGCCTTGCGTACCGATATAAATCCAGCTACCTGCCGTCATCTGACCGTACATAAATAAGTCTTTGCGATCGAGCTCATTGAAGTGCTCCCATGTCGCCCAGCGTGGTACTAGGTTAGAGTTGGCAATCAATACGCGCGGTGCGTTCTCATGAGTTTGAAACACGCCCACAGGCTTGCCTGATTGTACGAGTAAGGTTTCGTCATCTTCTAATTCTTTGAGCGACTCTAGGATTTGATCATAGCTCTCCCAGTTACGCGCGGCGCGTCCAATACCACCGTATACCACAAGGCTTTTTGGGTTTTCTGCTACATCAGGATGTAGGTTGTTTTGCAGCATGCGATACGGCGCTTCGGTCAGCCAGCTTTTACAGTGCAACGTGCTGCCAGTAGGGGCGGCGATATCGCGAGACTCATCACGGCGGGTAAGTTTTTTGTTGGTTCCGTTTTCAGTAGTCATGGTCATATCCTTGTGGTAGCTCATAGGGCGATAAAATAATAAGAGTAAGTGTTTTATAGGCAGTCTATAAAGGCATCGAAATATAGAGTAGCTAGATCAAGATTTTTAGAATTGCTATAAATTGTATATACAAATTATCAAAGATGCTTTTTTCATGCAAGGATTTTTGATAAAAATTAGAATTAATGAAAAAAAGAGCATAACTGATAGAATGATATGAATAAAAGTTCGCATGATTGTCGTGATATTATGGCGCTACTCTTATTTATTAGCGGAACTGACGGTTTAAAACAAATATGACAAAAACGATTCCGGCGTATCAGCGGATTAAAAATGCGATATTAGACAATATTCACTCTGGCAAATGGCAAGCGGGCAGTGCGATCTCTACAGAAATGGCACTGGCGACAGAGTTTGGTGTCTCACGGATGACGGTGAATCGCGCGCTCAAAGAGCTAAGCGAAGAGCGTGTATTGGAGCGGCGTCAAGGCTCAGGAACCTTTGTCGCGCAGCAGAAATTCAACCATACCTTTGTAGAAGTGCGTAATATCGCAGAGGATCTCAAATCTGCCAATCGCGATTATGAAGCAAAAGTGGTGAGTAAGCGCGCGGTGACTGCTGCTATGCTCGATGATGAGTTGCGCCGTAAGTTTGGTATTGATGAAATGGCTACCGTGACTCATACAGACGCTAGTGATACGCCCGTTTTATACGAGGTGAAAATCATTCACGTTGCAGATGGTCAGCCCATACAATTCGAAGAGCGCTGGGTTGATGCCAAAAAAGTGCCACATTTTATTGATCAGGATTTTACCGTGGTTAATACCAGTGATTATCTGGTTGCCAAAATACCGCTAGAGAGTGGCAGCTACACCATACGTGCGCTTGCAGCACCAAACGAGGTGGCAGATGCGTTGCAGATTGCGCCGCAGTCGCCGACATTGGTATTGCGTCGCCAGACTTATTCAGCTGGTCAAGTCGTCACCTTTGTCAAGATGTGGCATGCAGGAGATCGCTATCAATTCTCGGGTGAGTTGTAGTTTTGCGCTAATGGCGGTCATTACCTGACGCACGCTCACGGAGTTTGTACGCTTTTTTATCTAAAGTAAGATATTATATTTATGAGCAGCGATTGATCCAGTAGCAACTATGAACGTCTGATCGGCTGCCTATTGAATGATCATACGCTATAAAAATTCGAAAATAACAGGGTCGCAGCATTGAAAAATATGCTGACTAACCTCAAATCGAGCAACCAAAGCCGAATGTTGCAGGGCGATTATTATATTGCCCTCTTGTATCGGCTTTTCCCTATTTATTGGCGCTAACTGTTTTCATGTAAACCCTTTTATCTCATTTATCTACTTTTATAAGGACGTCTTATGAAACGTCGTACTCTTTTAGCCCTTGCTGCTAGTACTGTTTTGCTTGCCGCTTGTGGTCAGTCTAATACTAATGAAGCTGACACTACTGCCACTGACACTGCGTCAACAGGCGGTTCTGATTTGCTGCAACGTATCAATAACGGCGGCACGATTAACGTCGGTACAGAGGGTACGTACCCTCCATTTACCTATCATGATGAGAGTGGCAAGCTGACAGGTTATGACGTCGAAGTGACTCGCGCAGTCGCGGACAAACTGGGCGTTGATGTTGAGTTTAAAGAGACTCAGTGGGATGCGATGCTAGCAGGTTTGGATTCAAAACGCTTTGATATGGTAGCCAACCAAGTCAGCTTAACGACGCCTGAGCGTCAAGCCAAATATGACAAATCCATGGCTTATAGCTGGTCAGGCGCGGTTGCATTGGCACCGACTGATGACAACCGTTATAGCTCTTGGGATGACCTAAAAGGCTTACGTACGGCTCAATCACTCAGCAGTAACTACGGCGAGCTGGCAGAAAAATACGGCGCAGAAATCGTCCCTGTCGATGGTATGGCGCAAGCGATTCAATTGGTGAAGCAAGACCGCGCTGACTTTACAATGAATGACAATCTAGCCGTGCTTGATTATCTCAAAAAATTCCCAGATTCTGATCTTGAGATCAAACTGACAGCCCCACCAAGTGAACAAACAGGCTCAGGTCTCGTGCTTATCAAAGGCAACGATGAAGTGGTGGCAAAATTGGATGAAGCAATGGCCGCACTCGCTGCTGATGGTACACTCACCAAACTTAGCGAAGAGTTCTTTGGTGCTGATGTAAGTCAGCAGAAGTAATGTTGGCTTCTATCACGTCTGTGCTTGCTGACTTATTGGCATTATTGCCATTTATGAGTCCTGATCGAGCACAGATTGTCATCTCGTCGTTTTGGCCAATGCTCAAAGGCGGTATCTATTATTCGATACCGCTGGCGCTGATCTCGTTTTCTATCGGTATGGCCATTGCCCTGACCGTCGCATTGATTCGAATCGTACCGCGTACTGGTTGGTTCCATGAGATCATTTATCGCTTGGCTCGTATCTATGTATCTGCGATTCGTGGTACACCGATGCTGGTTCAGCTGTTTATTATTTTCTACGGTTTACCAAGTGTAGGCGTCAAGCTCGATCCGTTTCCTTCAGCGATCATTGCATTCTCGCTCAATATTGGTGCGTATGCATCAGAGACGGTGCGCGCCTCGATTTTGTCGATTCCAAAAGGGCAATGGGAAGCGGGTTCAACGGTTGGCTTGACGTATTTACAGACATTTCGTCATGTGATTTTACCGCAAGCGCTGCGCGTGTCAGTGCCGCCATTGTCTAATACTTTTATCAGCTTGGTAAAAGACACTTCACTTGCATCACTGGTATTGGTCACTGAGCTGTTTAAACAAGCGCAGATCATCACAGCTCGTAACTATGAATTTATGCTGGTGTATACCGAAGCGGCGATTATTTATTGGGGTATCTGTCTGTTCTTGACCTTTATCCAAGGCAAGCTTGAAACGCGCCTTGATCGTTATGTAGCAAAATAAGCTACGTAGTAAAATAAGTTATGGCTCAATAGACACGCCCTAGCACAACAGGAATTTTTATGATCAAAGTCACTAATATTCATAAAGCCTTTGGTGGCAATCAGGTACTAAAAGGCATCGACTTGACCATCAATAAAGGTAAGGTGGTGGTCATATTAGGACCCTCAGGCTCGGGTAAAACCACGTTTTTGCGCTGTCTCAATGCGCTGGAGATTCCTGATAAAGGGGTCATTGCATTCGATGATGACAGCCTAAAAGTTGACTTTGCAACTAAGCCAAGCAAAAAAACGCTGCTCGCTTTGCAGCGCAAATCAGGCATGGTATTTCAGTCTTATAATTTGTTTCCGCACAAGACTGCGATCGAAAATCTCATGCTCGGTCCGATAGTGGTACAAGGTAAAAACAAGGCTGAGATGCGTAAAGACGCGCTGGTATTGCTTGAAAAAGTCGGACTGGCGGACAAAGCTGAGCTGTACCCGTTCCAGCTATCGGGTGGTCAGCAGCAGCGTATTGGCATCGCCCGTGCGCTGGCGATTGAGCCTGATCTGCTATTGTTTGATGAGCCAACGTCTGCACTAGATCCAGAGCTGGTACAAGATGTGCTTGAGACGATGAAGCAGTTGGCGTCAGAAGGCTGGACGATGGTGGTGGTCACTCACGAAATCAACTTTGCCCGTGATGTGGCAGATCACGTGGTCTTGATCGAAGACGGTGTCGTTGTCGAAGAGGGCAGCGCTAAGCAGCTGTTTGAAGACTCAACGCATCCGCGGACGCAGGCATTTTTGCAGCGTATCGAGCAGTAAGCGATTTATATCGTTGCAATATGTTTAGTTGGAAAGAAGCCCATTGAGGGCTTTTTTTGTGTGTATAATTTGAGTTTGACGGTTTGGGGTAAATTTTACGTAGCCTCTGTCAGCGGAGATACAGCAAGCGAGAAAAATACCTTTTTTAAAAGCCAAGTCGGTAAGGTTAAGAATACATATACTCATACTTGACTATTCTAAGCATCATAGCCACCTTAACAAAATAGTAATATATTAAAACTTTTTTTTATTTATATTGATGTTTTAATAAAGTTAAAAACACTCTTAACCTAGTGCTTAAAGGAGCTGGTTTGAATATTCGTAACGTATCAATTTTCTTTTGCGTTTTGTTGACTGCTTGTCAAGTTACAACCTCTCCTTCGAAAGACATGAAAGTAGCAAAGGACTATTCTCAAAGTACTATGCCTTTAGTTCATTACTCTTCTACTAGTGGTCAGGGTTTATTTTATACTTACCCTTTCAATTTTTCCGATCTCAATGAGAGTGAAATTTTACAAGGTGTAAATGTACAGCTTAAATACGAAAATGAATGTATTTATTTCCAGTATGGCCCACACAAAGCCGTACCGCTGCTACCATACGGGGTTTCGAGCTGGGATAAAAAGAATCAGACTTTAAAATATTTTAATGTCATTTACCAAGTAGGCGATACTATAAGCGCTGGAGGGACTCTAACTTCTAAAGATAATCCTAACGGCTATATTCTAAAAGGCTTAAAAACCACACCTTCAGATAAGTGCAACTTGGATAAGATCTTAGTTTTATTTGGATTGCCAGATGGAAGAGCGTTGCATGATAAATAGTTCTAATTCATAGATTATAAATGATCATTTTAATTTAACTTGAAGTTTATACCATTAATCAAGCCTATCTATTGCGTCGTTTTTTAATCCAAATTTGGCTATCGCACCCTGCCAGACAACCAAATAATAAGGCTAGACCGTTTGCCGTCTTTTAAGCCAGCGAGGAACGCGCGTGGTCGTGCCATTGACCACTGCATTTAACAACGCCGCCAGCAAAATCAGTGTCACGCCCAGATATTGAATCCAAGACAAAGCTTGATGTAGCAGTATCATTGCCAGCGCAATCGCCGTCAACGGCTCAAAAATCGTAAAAACAGACGCACGAGAGGCGGGCAGCTTCTCTAATGCTTTCATATAAAGGCCAAAGGGCACGACAGTACCCAAGAGCGATAGTCCTAATACATAACCCCAAGTCGATAACGGCAAGGTAACTAGCTGCGCGTACGTCTGATACGTTTCAGGCAGTAGTAGCAGCCCGCACGCGCTGATGACCACAGAGGTAAAAAACACCAAAGGAGCTGGATGCGCGTCATGCATCGCGCGCTTACCGAGTACGCCGTATAGTGAGTAGCACATCCCTGCTGCCAATCCGAGCAAAACACCCCAATTGACCTCCGCTTGCTCACCCAGCATCGTCAACCCAACCCCAAAAACCGCCATGAATGCCAGCGCGATAGATTTTCGCGTAATGGACTCACTGAGCAAAAACTTTGAGAATAACAAGCTAAACACAGGCGCGGTATAAAGCAAAGCCACCGCAGGGCCCGCGCCAACATAACTGACAGCAAAAAAATAGCAGACGGACATCCCCAGCACACCAATCAAGGACTGAAGTGCTAGCCCAAACCACTGCTTGGGTCGTAGTTTGATCAGCTGTGGCCATAGGGTCGGTAGCATGGCTAAGATAATCACTGCTGCCGTCACAATGCGTAATATCGTGACTTGCCAACCACTAAAGCCCATTTGATTGAGGTAGGTTGAGAATATCCCAAGCGTCCCCCAGCAGGTTGCCGCGGTGATGATTTGGACAATGCCCATCCATGACTGATGCGAGTGTATCGCCGCTGTACTGTCGATATTTGCCATAATGGTTTCTTCTTACGATCTAAATGACATTGGGCTATAGTCAATCAATATTAAAAGTGGT